>CAJLFU010000021.1 GCA_905205995.1 uncultured Haemophilus sp.
AATAAATCTTTCGAGAGTTCTTCAACAGCACTTAATCGCTCTAAAGCACGTTTCATTAACGTTTGACGTTGTGCATCAAAACGTGAGAAACGAATTAATGGCTCAATTAAACGCGCAGCCACTTGTGGATTGCTTTCATTTAAACGGATTAGGACGTCTGTTAAGAAACGATAGCCAGAACCACTAATATGATGGAACGCTTTTAAGTTGTGATTTGCAAAGCTACCCACTAATGAACGTAAACGGTTTGGATTGTTGAAGTTAAAGCTTGGGTGATCCATTAACACTTGTACAATTTCCAATACGTTTTCATCTGGGCGAGTTGCTTGTAAAGCAAACCATTTATCCATTACCAAGCCATCATGTTGCCATTTTTGTTCAAAATCGGCCAACAAGGCATCACGACAAGGTAACGCCGCTTTGGTTGCCATATTTAATGCCGCTAAAGTATCCGTCATATTATTGGCATTATTGTAATGTTTTTGCACCACATTATTGCCTAAATTGGTGTAAGCCAAATAACTTAAACAAAGATTACGCATTGCTCGTAAAGCAATATCTTCTTGCGTCACTCGATAATCTTCAAGACGAATATGGGTGTAAATACGCAATAAATCTTCTTTCAAGTATTCTGCGATTTGTACCAACATAAATTCTCTTGCGGCGGCAATGCCATCTGGATCAATCGTTTTAAAGCTTTCTGCAAACTCAATGTCTTTTGGCAAGGTTAGAATTAATGTGGCTAATTCGATATCTTGTTCGTAATTTTCCAATACATGCGCTAATGCAGTCAAAACATCAGGTGAAATGTCAAAGGCTTCACCTTGTTGGAAATGTGCCACATTACGACGCAATTCTTGAGTAAACAGCATTTGTGCTGCATCCCAACGAGCAAATTGGTTATCTGCAAATTTAAGTAAGCCTAATAACTGCTCTGTGGTGTAATCATAATCCAGTTTAACCGGTGCAGAAAAATCACATAATAACGCAGGAATTGGACGACCATAAATGCCATGGAATTCAAATACTTGGTCTTTTTCTGTTACATTTAACACATCGCTTAATAATTCACCGTTATGCTGTAACATTTGTTTCGTGCCTTTGGCATCATAAAGCGCAATTTTCAGTGGAATATGTAAGTTTACTTTTTCCATTTGGTCCGCTGTTGGCGGCGTAGATTGCGAAACCGTTAAACGATAAGTATGGGTTTGTTCATCATAGGCATCGCTAATCAATAATTCTGGTGTGCCTGATTGGCTATACCAACGACGGAATTGTGCTAAATCAACGTCATTTGCACGTTCCATTGCAGAAACAAAATCTTCACAGGTTGCCGCTTTACCATCGTTTTCAGCAATATAAAGTTGCATCCCTTTTTGGAAACCTTGTTCACCTAATAAAGTGTGCAACATACGAATCACTTCTGCCCCTTTTTCATATACGGTCACTGTATAGAAGTTATTCATTTCAATGACTTTTTCAGGGCGAATTGGGTGTGACATAGGGCTTGCATCTTCGGCAAATTGCACCGTACGTAAGAATTTCACGTTATTAATACGATTGACTGCTCGAGAACCTGTGTCAGATGAAAATTCTTGATCACGGAAAACCGTTAAACCTTCTTTCAAACTTAATTGGAACCAATCACGGCAGGTTACACGGTTTCCTGTCCAGTTATGGAAATATTCGTGTGCAATCACGCTTTCAATGGCGAGATAATCATCATCAGTTGCTGTTTGTGGATTCGCCAACACAAATTTAGAGTTAAAAATATTCAACCCTTTATTTTCCATGGCGCCCATATTGAAGAAGTCCACAGCAACAATCATGTAAATATCTAAGTCATATTCTAAATTGAAACGGTCTTCATCCCATTTCATCGCTTTTTTCAGACTTTCCATTGCCCAAGAGGCACGGTCAAGATTTCCACGGTCAACATAAAGTTCTAAAGCCACTTCACGACCACTTTTTGTCGTAAAGGTATCTTGTAATAAATCAAAATCACCAGCCACTAAAGCGAATAAATAGCTTGGTTTCGGGAATGGGTCATTCCATTCAACCCAATGACGACCATCTTCTAATTCACCACTTGCAATGCGGTTGCCATTAGAAAGTAAGTAAGGATATTTAGTCTTATCTGCGGTAATTTTGGTTGTATAGCGCGCCAATACATCTGGACGGTCAAGCATATAGGTAATTTGACGGAAACCTTCTGCTTCACATTGTGTACAAATGCCCTCGCCAGATTGATAAAGCCCTTGTAAAGAGGTGTTTTGTGCAGGCTCTAGATTCGTCACTATTTCAAGTTCAAAATTGGCCGCACTTTGATTAGTTAAATCTAACGTTAAGCTTTCATTGTCTTGATGATAATGTTTGAAATCTTCGCCATTGAATTTAATGGAGGCAAATTGGAAGCCATGACCATCTAATCGTAGGTGTGTTGCTTCATCATTTAAACGTTGGAAGGTTGTTTTTGCAGTGACAACGGTATGCTTAGGATCTAATTGAAAATCAAGGAAAATATCCGTAACCGTAAAATCAGGTTGTTTGTAATCTTTTCTATATTTCGCTTTAGCTAACATAATCTGCTCTATTTCTAAGAAAAAAACTCATATTAGGATAAGATTTTATGACAGAACTTGCAATGGAATTTTCAGTTTTTACCACATAGCAAACGTTTGCTTAAAAGTAGGCAAATATGCTATTCTACGCATCGTTTTTTATCAGATAAATTTTTAAAAATATGTCAAATACCGCACAAATTGCTATTGTTATGGGCTCAAAAAGCGATTGGGCAACCATGCAAGAAGCCACTCAAATTTTAGATGAACTCAATGTGGCATATCATGTTGAAGTCGTTTCCGCACATCGAACCCCCGACAAACTGTTTGAATTTGCCGAAAATGCACAAAAGAATGGTTACAAAGTGATTATTGCAGGTGCAGGAGGTGCAGCTCATTTACCCGGTATGATTGCGGCTAAAACGCTTGTGCCCGTATTGGGCGTCCCTGTTAAAAGCTCTATGTTAAGCGGTGTTGATAGTCTCTATTCTATCGTGCAAATGCCGAAAGGCATTCCTGTCGGCACATTAGCAATTGGCCCAGCTGGTGCGGCTAATGCAGGATTACTTGCTGCACAAATTCTTGCAGGTTGGGATGATGCGTTATTCGCTCGCCTACAAGCATTCCGCGAAAATCAAACCAATATGGTATTGGATAATCCTGATCCACGTACATAAAACACCTTTAAATTTGACCGCACTTTTCAGAGTGCGGTTGTTTTTTTAGCTAGATTTGATGAGAAATTTTATGCAAAACTCTACCCTATATCCTACCGTTTATGTGCTTGGTAATGGTCAACTCGGCAGAATGTTACGTTATGCAGGCGCCCCATTAGATATTCACGTTCAACCGCTTGAGTTCAATGCGCCCGTATTTGATTTACCTAAAGATGCCATCATCACTGCAGAAATTGAACGTTGGGAAAAAACACCGTTAACCGAATTATTAGGTCATCATAAGAATTTCGTTAATCAAAATGTTTTTGGCTTATTGGCTGATCGCTTTACCCAAAAATCTTTACTGGATGAACTCAATCTCTCTACCTCACCATGGTGTTTATTAAAAGATAAAACGCAATGGCCTGAAGTATTTAAAAACATAGGCGAAAAAGTCGTGGTAAAACGTCGCACTGGTGGTTATGACGGTCATGGTCAATGGATTATCACTAATAACAATCAACGTGACATTACGGACGATTTATTCGGTGAAGTTATCGCAGAAAAATTTATTCCTTTTGATTACGAAGTGTCTATTGTTGGCGCAAGATTTAAAAATGGTGAAAAGCGTTTCTATCCTGTGACGCATAACCTACAGCAAAATGGTATTTTACGTTACAGTGTGACAGATATTTCATTCCCGCAACAACAAAGCCAACAAATTCAGGCGGAGTCTATGCTCGGAAAAATCATGGATAAGCTTGAATATGTGGGTGTAATGGCGATGGAATGCTTTGTGGTGGGGGATAAATTATTAATTAATGAACTCGCTCCTCGTGTGCATAATAGTGGCCACTGGACACAATTAGGTTGTGCTATTAGTCAATTTGAATTACATCTACGAGCCTTATTAGATTTACCCACTCCGTCATTACAACCCATTGCACCAAGTGTCATGGTCAACTTGATTGGTACAGAACATAATCCACAATGGTTGAACACGCCATTCTCTCAGTTACATTGGTATGGTAAGGAAGTTCGTCCGGGGAGAAAATTAGGTCATATCAATATTACGCATCCTGATAAAACGATCATTATTCAACAGCTTGAAAAACTTCGTCACGAACTCCCTGAAGACTATCAATCTGGTTTAAATTGGGCGATTGAGAAATTAAAATAATCGAAAAAAACAACCGCACTTTTTGATGAATATCTAAAAGCATCAAAGTGCGGTTGATTTTTTTATTAGGTTCTTCTTGATAAAATCCATCGACTGAAGTATAAAATTACTTATCTCACAACACATACATAAGGAAAAGCTATGTTTGAACATATCAAAGCGGCTCCGGCCGATCCTATCTTAGGCTTAGGCGAAGCATTCAAATCTGAAACGCGTGAAAATAAAATCAATTTAGGTATTGGCGTTTATAAAGATGCACAAGGTACAACACCGATTATGCGTGCAGTGAAAGAAGCAGAAAAACGCTTATTTGATAACGAAAAAACGAAAAACTATCTGACTATCGATGGTATTGCTGATTATAACGAACGCACAAAAGAACTTCTTTTCGGTAAAGATTCAGAAGTCATTAAAGCAAATCGTGCAAGAACTGCACAAAGTTTAGGCGGCACAGGTGCATTACGCATTGCGGCAGAATTCATCAAACGCCAAACCAAAGCACAAAATGTGTGGATTAGTACGCCAACATGGCCTAACCACAATGCAATTTTTAATGCGGTAGGCATGACAATTCGCGAATATCGTTATTATGATGCTGAACGCAAAGCTCTTGACTGGGAACATTTACTTGAAGATTTAAGTCAAGCAAGCGAAGGTGATGTCGTGCTTTTACACGGTTGCTGCCACAACCCAACCGGTATTGACCCAACCCCTGAGCAATGGCAAGAATTAGCTGCGCTTTCAGCAAAAAATGGCTGGTTACCACTCTTTGATTTTGCTTATCAAGGTTTAGCCAATGGCTTAGACCAAGATGCTTACGGTTTACGTGCATTTGCAGCAAATCATAAAGAATTATTAGTGGCGAGTTCATTCTCTAAAAACTTTGGTTTATACAATGAGCGTGTCGGTGCCTTTACCCTTGTGGCTGAAAATGCAGAAATTGCTTCAACTGCATTAACACAGGTGAAATCAATTATTCGTACCCTCTACTCTAACCCAGCATCTCACGGTGGGGCGACCGTAGCAACGGTGTTAAATGATCCTCAACTTCGCCAAGAGTGGGAAAATGAATTAACTGAAATGCGTGAACGTATCAAAAAAATGCGTCATTTATTCGTTCAGTTATTAAAAGAATACGGTGCAGAACAAGATTTCAGCTTTATCATGGAACAAAACGGTATGTTCTCTTTCAGCGGTTTATCGCCTGAACAAGTTGATCGCTTAAAAGAAGAATTTGCGATTTATGCTGTTCGTTCTGGTCGTATCAATGTGGCTGGTATCACTGAAGACAATATTCGTTATTTATGCGAAAGCATCGTTAAAGTGCTTTAATCAATAAAAACAAAAAGTGCGGTTAAATTTGACCGCACTTTTTTATTAAATCATATCAAAATAAAAGGCAGATTTTACTCTGCCTTTTTATCAAATAATTACCATTGGTAACCGATGCTTCCGCCCCAGTTTACATCACTGCGGGAATTGATACTTGCACCAACTTTAATCGAAATTTTGTTGTTATCAGAATTTCGACCATAACCAACTGCGATTGCATTTTCATTGCGATAACCACCAACACCAACAGAAACTAAGCTTTTACCCGCTTCATTTGGACGTTGTAAGAAAGAAATCGCTGTCGCACCTGCAATACCTGCACGTAAACGACGATCAACGTGATCAATTTTGTTGTCTAAACGATTGATGTTGTTATTAATGTTTTTCACAGCATTATCAACATAACGTTTATTTACTGCATCAGTTGGGTCTTTCGGATCAGCCACATTTACAATACGATTATTGTGCATATCTAATCCACCATGTGCATGGATAGTACCACCAACGTTAACGTCACCTGTTGTAGTTACATTTTTGAATGTTGGTGTATCAGACACAGCAACGCTTAACACTTTTCCTTTTTTGTGGGTTAATTTAATATTTTTACCCGCATCAAGTGTCAATTTATCCATTTTTGTTGCTGTAGATTGAACCGTTTCTTCTGCCACTTCATTTACAACAGTACCTTCAGATGCACTTGCAGTCACGTTAAATCCACGACTACCTGCATTTTTGATTTCATCTTTGGTTTTTTGTGAAAGATCCACTTTGTAATTGGTTACTGTGGTTACAGTCACACCGTCTTTTCCAGTAACTTTGGTTGGTTCGCCCACTGTCACAGTAATTGCATCGGAACCAGCATCAACAGAAGCTGAAGTGTCTTTTGCGTTAACCGTGTAAATCGTTTGATTATTCGCACCAGTTTCAGAAGTCACCTCTACATTTGTTCCAGCTTTTACCTCTGTTTTAGCTGCCGCTGCGGCTTTAGTAATATTGGTATTAAGCTCGTTCTTCGCTGCATATAATTGGCTACCATTCACAGCATCTTTACTATCTGCTGAAATTGTACCATTTGATACATTCGTGATTTTTTTATCACCTGCATTAATACCATCTTGATTAATCGTAACAGGCCCCACGGTGACATTTTTAGCTGTAACATTATTAACAGTAATATCATCTTTTAAATTCACTGTAATATCAGCAGCATTTTCACCGTCTTTAACAACCACTTCGGTATTTTTACCATTCACAAAATTTACTTTGCCATGGGTATTAATACGTGATGTTTCTTTACCATTATTTTTAATGTTAAAGCCTGCATTATAATAAGCTTGATATAACTGGCTACCATTTACGGCATCGTTTGATTCAGCAGTAATTCGACCCGCTCCCACATTTTGGATTTGGCGAACAAGAGAGCCATCACCGACAGAAACCGCACCTGTTGATTCTTTAGTGAAAGAATCACCAAAATCAAAATCAATTATCGTTGTATATGAAGACGTGCCGTTATAATTAATTGTTTTTGAATTTGCACCATCATCAAAAGATTCTAATTTAGTAGCAGCATCATTAAACACATTTTTTGCCCCTGCAGAACTTGAGCCTAGAGCAACTGAATCTTCATGAGTATTAGTAGAATCAGAACCTAATGCAACAGAATTTGCTGCAGTCGCATTACCACCAATAGCAATACTGCTGATACCAGTCGCATTTCCTAAAATAGCTGCAGAATTAGTTTCACTCGCCTTAGAATTTCTACCCATCGCAACAGAATTATAACCCTCAGCTTTGGTGCTATCACCAATAGCAATAGAACTCATACCTGAAGCATTGCTTCCGCTACCAAATGACATAGCATCCGCGGCAGATGAGGTTGAATTCGATCCTATAGCAACAGTATTACGCGCTTTTGCATTTGCTTGATCACCAATTGCAATAGAAGAAGATCCACTTGCGTTAGATGAATGACCTAAAGCACTAGAAGCAGAGCCATCAGCGTGAGCCATTTCACCTACAGCAGTTGCAGAATAACCTTTAGCAACAGCAATAGGCCCAACTGCAGTAGACCAATGGCCATATGCTCTTGAGGAATCACCTAATGCAACGCTACTACCTCCAGTTGCCTTAGATACAACCCCTAAAGCAATTGAGCGATCTCCAGTTGCCACAGCTTGATTACCATAAGCGGAAGCACTAGCATTACTTGCTGTTGCTCTTTCACCTACAGCTACTGCACTGTCTTTACTTGCATTCGCTAAGTGACCAATAGCAACTGAATCCGTTCCTGATGATGAGGCACCATTACCCATAGCCGCTGAACCTCGACCACTTGCATTTGCTTCATTACCGATAGCTGTAGCCCATCCCTCATCACTTGCTTTTGTACCATAACCAACTGCCGTACCGCGACTTGGTGCATTGCTACCACTACCAATTGCAATACCGCCAGAGCCCCAGCCATTTGCATTGTTACCAATGGCAACTGTTTCTTTATTGGTTGATCGAGCTTTATTACCAATTGCAATATTGTATTGGTTGTAATCAGCATTTCCCTCTACTTTAGCCCCTGTACCAATAGCAATAGAGTCTGCCGTATTAGAATTAGCGCTATTACCTAAAACAACTGCGTTAGTTCGATCAGCTACTGCACCAACTCCGCCAATAACAGTACCTTTATCATTGACAACAACATTGGTTTCAGCCATCGCGCTTGTCGTTGCACCTGCTAAAACTGCAGCGCCAATAATTACATTTAATGTTTTACGTTTGTCTGTTTGAGATGATTTACCCACAGATTTGCTTAGTTCTGAAACAGCAATCCAGCATTGATTTACTTTATTCCAAATAATTTTAAAAACATGATTCATATTAAAGTTTCCTATAATCTAAAAATAACTAGTCAAGACAAACAAGATCTTGATTCTGTATAAGTATAATACGAAACTCAGCAATTAACAGATAATTTACAAGATTTTACAAAAGCTGACAAAGAATAGTTTTTTATGGAAAAGTTAAATGTAATGTAAAGATAAATTAAAGATAAATTAAAGATAAATTAATAACTTAAAGTATATGTATAATTATATACTTATTCTGCTAATAAAAGTAAAAATGGCCATAAAAATGACCATTTTTTATATTGAATTACCACTTATTTAACGCTTCCTTATCGCTCTCTCTTGCTTCAATCCAACGTTCACCTTGATTGGTTTGTTCTTTTTTCCAGAACGGCGCTTTGGATTTTAAAAAGTCCATAATAAATTCATTAGCATGGTAAGCATCGCCTCGGTGAGCAGAACTAATTCCAACTAAAACAATTTCATCGCCAGTATGTAAAAGTCCCACACGATGAATTACCGACACTCGCTGAATATCCCAACGAACTTTCGCCTGTTCTACAATTTCACGTAAGGCTTTTTCTGTCATGGCGGGATAATGTTCTAAGTATAAGCTGGATACCTCATCGCCTAAATTAAGATCGCGTACTTTACCCACAAAAATAACCGTTGCACCAACCGAATGATGTTCAGAAAGCCATTGGTAAACGACATTTTGATCAAAAGGTTGTTCTTGTACTGAAATTTGAATATCCGTCATTTAGCCCCCTGTTACCGGTGGGAAAAATGCAATTTCATCCCCATTTTTGACCGCACTTTCTAGTGGCATCAAGGTTTGATTAATGGCGACTAAAAGCTTCCCTTTTTCTAACGCTAACGCCCATCTATCACCTTTTTGAGCAAGATGTTGACGCACTGCTTCCGCTGTCGCAAAATCGCCTTCAAGCTGAACAGAATCTTCACCAATTAATTCGCGAGTTTGAGCAAAAAATAAAACATTTAACATCTTATTTTTCCTCCGCAATAAAATGGCCAGATTTTCCACCGCTCTTTTCTAATAGACGAACGTGCTCAATTACCATGTCTTTTTGTACGGCTTTACACATATCGTAAATGGTTAAGGCTGCTACGCTTGCTGCCGTTAATGCTTCCATTTCTACGCCGGTTTTTCCGGTTAATTTACAAAGAGATTGAATACGAACTTGATTGGTTTCAAGTAATGGTTCTAAATTTACTTCTACTTTAGAAAGTAATAATGGATGGCAAAGCGGGATAAGTTCCCAAGTACGTTTTGCCGCTTGAATGCCAGCAATACGAGCAGTAGCAAATACATCGCCTTTGTGATGTTTGCCTTCCACGATCATAGCAAGGGTTTCTTTTGACATAGTAACGATGGCTTCAGCACGAGCTTCACGAACGGTCTCTGCTTTTGCAGAAACATCCACCATATTGGCTTCGCCTTGAGAATTGATATGTGTAAATGTAGTCATAATGAAATAAAGTGCGGTTAAAATATTGAATGTTTTACATGTGTGACGAAAGCAAAATAAGTGAACAGTAAAATTCACCTATTTTCTTTTAGCCACCGATAGAGGCTAAATGATTTCTTACGCCACTATCACCGATATGCAAATAATGATGTTCACGTTTGCCTTGCAGTGCAGAAAAAATACGTGCTTGCAAAATATCTTGCTGTTCATGGGATTGCAATAAATCACGTAATTCAATGCCTTCTTCGCCGAATAAACAGAGATGAAGTTTACCCTTCGCTGATACTCTAAGACGATTACAACTTGCGCAGAAATTCTTCTCATAAGGCATAATTAAGCCAATTTCGCCTGCATAATCAGGATGCGTGAATACTTTAGCTGGACCGTCAGTATGGGATTTATGTTGTAATTGCCAACCGTTTTGCAGCAACTTATCCGCTAATACTTGTCCTGAAAGATGGAATTTATCAAAGAAACTATCCATTTCACCTGTTTGCATGAGTTCGATAAAGCGCATTTGAATTGGGCGATCTTTCACCCAAACGAGGAATTGCTCAAACTCTTTGTCATTCAAATTTTTCATTAAAACTGAATTGACTTTAACTTTGTTGTAGCCCACTTCAAATGCACGAT
The DNA here is from genome assembly GCA_905205995.1 of uncultured Haemophilus sp. Classification (GTDB taxonomy): domain Bacteria; phylum Pseudomonadota; class Gammaproteobacteria; order Enterobacterales; family Pasteurellaceae; genus Haemophilus_D. The sequence continues at coordinate 10,696 of CAJLFU010000021.1, forward strand.
CGATACCACGCATCACGTCATCAAATTTATTGATACCTGTAATTTGATGGAACATTTTTGGATCTAAGCTATCAACACTGACGTTAATAGACGTAATCCCTGCTTTCTTCCAATCAGCCACATCTTTTGCCATGCGATAGCCATTTGTCGTGACAGCTAATTGACGGATTCCATCAATATTAGCAATGCTTTCAGCAATAGAAATAAAATCTTTGCGTAAAGTCGGTTCGCCACCCGTTAAACGGATTTTTTCTGTGCCCATTTCAGCAAACGCTTGAGCAAGATGGGTAATTTCTTTTAAGGTTAAGAAACTTGGTTTGTTAGCTTCAGGTTGATAACCATCAGGTAAACAATAGGTACAACGAAAATTACACTGATCGGTAATCGACAGTCGTAGATAGTAATATTGGCGTTGGAAAGGATCGACTAAGCGAGACTCTCCTACGTTCTTGATAGGAATGGATTGCATTTTACACCTTTCTAAATATGGAGAGGATAAACCGTTTCCAGCGTATCCCTGAATAACGTACCGCGTTATTGGCTTGCCGCCGTATTTCTTGTGAAACTTAGGCTAAACAAGCTCGGAGTTATGCGTTAAAAATAAATTGTGTTGGTATTGTAATAAAAGCAAGCGGTTAATAGCAATAATTTGATAGAATAACTCGACTATATTGATAAAAATAACAGTATTAACTTATATAAAAAAATATATAACATTATTTTTTATAATAATTTATAGGTAAAAAAGGAAGAAAAATGTCTGATTTATCTCGTCACAGCCGTCATGAACATCTAGACGAAATCAAACATATTGTTGCCATTGGTGGTGGCCATGGATTAGGTCGTGTATTATCGGCGCTTAGTTTTATGAAAGAGCGTTTAACCGGTATTGTCACCACCACAGATAACGGCGGTTCAACTGGCCGAATTCGCCAAGAACAAGGTGGTATCGCATGGGGCGATCTACGTAATTGTTTAAACCAAATCATCATTGAGCCAAGCACGGCATCTGCATTATTTGAATACCGCTTTACTGGCGCAGGTGAACTTTCTGGGCATAATTTAGGCAATTTAATGCTCAAAGCCTTAGAAGATATGAATATTCGCCCTATTGAAGCCATTAACTTGATTCGTGAATTACTCAAAGTAAAATCTCACATTATTCCCATGTCAGAAGAACCTGTTCATCTTGCCGCGAGTTTAGGGTTAGGTTCCAGTATTGTAGGTGAAGTGAGCATTGATAATTTAACCGAGTTACCCCAATCACTTTTCTTAGTGCCCATGGTTAAAGCCGCACAAGAAGCCATCCAAGCATTGGAGCAAGCGGAAGTCATTTTACTTGGCCCAGGAAGTTTCATGACGAGCATTATGCCCCCGCTATTGCTACCTGAATTAGCGACTGCCCTGCGTAATAGCAAAGCGAAAGTAATTTTTATTGATAATTTAGGGGTGGAAATTGGCGCTGCCTCTCAGCTTTCACTAGCAGATCGTATTCAGAAAATTAATGAAATCGTCGGCGAATCCGTTATTGATGGTGCTATAACCCCTTATCGTGAACAAAGTGCGGTCGATTTGTCTGCCATTTCTTCCGTTAAAATCTTAGCTAAACGCTTGAATGCAGATGATATCAGCTATCGTCATGACAGAACGTTACTTGCCAAAGCTATTGATGAATTAGTGGGTGAATTAGATTACGAATAAAAAACCGCACGTTAAAGTGCGGTCATTTTTTGCTTATTTTTTCCCGAATACTCTTACATTCGTGAAACCATTTTCTTTTAAATAAAGCGCTTGAAGTTTGCTCATCACGCCTCGTTCACAATAAAGCACATAGTTTTTACTTTGATCTAATGAGCTGAATTGTGAAGATAATTTGTAAAACGGCAATTGCATCACTGTGTGTTCATCTGATTCGAATGGGTTTTCATCTGTCTCTTCAGGGCTACGAATATCTAAAATAATATCGTTTTCACCAAGCACTGAAATGGTATCTACTTCTACCACTTCTTTCTCTGTTTCTTCTGCAATTTGGCGAATATCTAAATATTGTGCATTTTCAACCGCACTTTCCAACACGCCAAAATCAAAGTGATTTTCTTCTTCAAGAATTTTTTCACGCACGGCTTTAATCGTTGGATTTTTAGAAATTACCCCACAGAATTCCGGCATTGATTTAGCAATATCATCCGTACCGATCTCTTTTGCCATTGCAATAATCTGTTCTTTATCATGAGTAATGAGTGGACGTAATACTAACGCATCTGCTGCTTCATCAATTAAACGTAAATTCGTTAAAGTTTGGCTTGAAACTTGTCCGAGTGCTTCGCCGGTGACAATGGCTTGAATATCAAAACGTTGTGCAACTTTACTTGCAGCACGTACCATCATTCGTTTTAACACGACGCCCATTTGTCCATTATCGACTTTCTCTAAAATCTCGCCCACTACACCTTCAAAAGGAATGGCAATAAAGCGGACTTTATGAGATGAGCTATAGCGATTCCAAATATGGTAAGCCATTTGTTTCACGCCAATTTCATGGGCTGCCCCACCTAAATTGAAGAAACAATAATGCACACGTGAACCACGGCGAATAAGCATATAACTAGATACGCCAGAGTCAAAGCCCCCTGAAATCAATGAAAGCACATCTTCTTGCGTACCAATTGGATAACCGCCTAAGCCAACATGACGAGCTCTTACCAGCATCATTTTGTCATCTTCAATATCAATACGCACCGTCACATCAGGATTTTTTAAGCGTACTTTTGCGCTTTCAATATGCTGATTTAAACCACCACCGATATAACGTTCAGCTTCAATGGAACTAAAATCATGTTTCCCTTTGCGTTTTACACGTACACAAAAGGTTTTGTTTTCTAGTTGAGCAGCGACATCCGCTAAGGTCAACTCAAAGATATGATGTAAATCGGTAAACGGTTTTTCTTCCACTTCTAAAAAATGATGAATCCCCGGAATGCGTTGTAAAAGCGCAATCAACTCTTCACGATTGGCTTCATTTTTTGACCGCACTTCGATGTAATCCCAATGACGAACAACCGCCGTTTCTTCATCATATTTCTGTAAAATATTGCGGATATTTGAGGTCAAAATTTTCGCGAAACGCTTACGCACGGTTTCACTTTTAATCATAATTTCAGGAAAAAGTTTAACGATAAATTTCATAATAATCTGTGAATAATAAAAAATGGCCGTATTGTACGCTAAATTCCAGATCCCACAAAGTTCAAATTCTCACGAAAAACTGACCGCACTTTGAAATAAGTTTTTAACATCCCTATAAAAATCAAGTACAATACGGAGCAATTTATTCATCTGAAAAGGATAATTTAATGGCGCGTAAACCAGCAAATGCTGAACCTGATTTTGAAACAACACTTGCACAATTGGAAACAATTGTGACAAAACTTGAAAGCGGTGAATTACCATTGGAAGATGCGCTGAAAGAATTTGAAAACGGCATTAAATTGGCTCAACTTGGTCAAGAGCGCTTGCAACAAGCAGAACAACGTATTCAAATTTTATTACAAAAAAGCGAAACCGCCCCATTAAGTGATTATCAAGGGGACGAGTAATCCATGAGTTATCAATTCGGCACTGAACTCAAACAAGTTCAAGATCGCATTAATCAGTTTTTAGCCAATCAATTTGAAGAAATTGACTCTTATAATGCCCCTTTGCGTGATGCTATGAAATATGGCTTATTGCTAGGCGGCAAACGCGTTCGTCCTTTCCTTGTCTATGCAACGGGTAAAATGCTGGGGGCAGAAATGCTAGCTCTAGATTACGCCGCCGCAGCCATTGAATCTATCCATGCTTATTCTTTAATCCATGATGATTTGCCTACCATGGACAACGATGAACTTCGTCGTGGTCAACCAACATGTCATATTGCTTTTGATGAAGCGACGGCTATTTTAGCTGGCGATGCGTTACAAACTTTTGCCTTTGAAATTCTTACTGAAGCCCCTTCTCTTTCTGCAGAACAAAAATTGCAATTAGTGAAAGTCTTAGCTCAAGCATCTGGCGTACAAGGCATGTGTTTAGGGCAAAGTTTAGATTTAATTTCTGAGCATAAACAAGTTAATTTAGACGAATTAGAGCTTATTCATCGCAACAAAACGGGTGCATTGCTAACGGCCGCATTAAAAATGGGTTTTATCTGTTCGCCTCACTTTGAAAACAAAGAATTAGAGCAACAACTAGAACGTTATTCACAAGCTATTGGTTTAGCTTTTCAAGTGCAAGATGACATTTTAGATATTGAAGGCGACAGTGCGGAAATCGGTAAACCGGTGGGTTCTGATTTAGGTTTAGATAAAAGCACTTATCCAAAGCTGTTAGGATTAGAGGGCGCGAAACAAAAAGCCCAAGAACTCTATCAAACCGCCTTACATGAATTAGACAATTTACCTTTTGATACCACTGCATTGCGTGCATTAGCTGAATTTATTGTCAATCGTAAAAGTTAATGGTGACAGCATTTATTTTGATTTCTCAAAGTGCGGTCACTTTTTTCACATTTTAGGACTAACGAATATATGAACAACTATCCTCTTTTATCCTTAATTAATTCGCCGGAAGATTTGCGTCTTTTGAATAAAGATCAGCTTCCGCAACTTTGTCAGGAGTTACGGAGTTATCTGTTGGAATCCGTTAGTCAAACCAGTGGTCATTTGGCATCTGGTCTTGGTACCGTTGAGTTGACGGTTGCACTACACTACATTTTCAAAACCCCTTTTGATCAATTAATTTGGGATGTGGGCCATCAAGCGTATCCACACAAAATTTTGACGGGGCGTCGTGATCAAATGTCCACCATTCGCCAAAAAGGCGGTATTCATCCCTTCCCTTGGCGTGAAGAAAGTGAGTTTGATGTATTAAGTGTTGGCCACTCTTCTACTTCAATCAGTGCAGGACTAGGTATTGCTGTTGCCGCAGAACGTGAAAATGCAGGTCGCAAAACCGTTTGTGTGATTGGTGATGGTGCAATCACTGCGGGGATGGCATTTGAAGCCTTAAACCATGCAGGTTCTTTGCATACTGATATGTTGGTCATTTTAAATGACAATGAAATGTCTATTTCTGAAAATGTCGGCGCATTAAATAATCACCTTGCCCGTATTTTCTCTGGTTCATTATATTCAACGGTTCGTGATGGCAGTAAGAAAATTTTAGATAAAGTGCCAACTGTTAAAAACTTTATGAAGAAAACCGAAGAGCACATGAAAGGCGTGATGTTCTCCCCCGAAAGTACGCTTTTTGAAGAGCTCGGTTTTAACTATATTGGACCAATTGACGGGCATAATATTGACGAATTAATTGCCACCTTAAGCAATATGCGCGATCTCAAAGGGCCGCAATTCTTACACATCAAAACTAAAAAAGGAAAAGGTTACGAGCCTGCAGAAAAAGACCCAATTGGTTTCCATGGCGTACCAAAATTTGACCCAACAAGCGGCCAACTTCCTAAATCAAATGCCAAACCAACCTATTCAAAAATCTTTGGTGATTGGTTATGTGAAATGGCGGAGCAAGACGATAAATTAGTTGGTATTACACCTGCAATGCGTGAAGGTTCTGGCATGGTAGAATTTTCAGAACGATTCCCGCAACAATATTTTGATGTTGCCATCGCTGAACAACATGCTGTCACCTTTGCTGCAGGTCTTGCAATTGGCGGTTATAAACCTGTTGTGGCCATTTATTCTACCTTCTTACAACGTGCTTATGATCAGCTTATTCACGATGTTGCCATTCAAAACTTACCTGTTCTCTTTGCCATCGATCGTGCAGGTATCGTAGGTGCTGATGGTCAAACTCACCAAGGTGCGTTTGATTTAAGTTTTATGCGCTGCATTCCGAATATAATCATTATGACACCAAGTGATGAAAATGAATGTCGCCAAATGCTTTATACGGGTTATAAATGTGGTAAACCGGCTGCGATACGTTATCCGCGTGGAAATGCAATCGGCGTAGAATTAACCCCACTTGCAGAATTAGAAATTGGTCGTTCAAAAATGGTTCGTCAAGGTGAAAAAATCGCGATTCTGAATTTTGGCACACTCTTACCTGCTGCTTTATCTGTGGCAGAAAAACTCAATGCGACTGTTATCGATATGCGCTTTGTGAAACCAATTGATGAGGCTCGTATTCTAGAAGTGGCGAATACCCATGACGTCATTGTGACATTGGAAGAAAATGCGATTCAAGGTGGTGCAGGTTCTGCTGTTTCAGAAGTGCTAAATTCTCATGGAAAAACAACCGCACTTTTACAACTAGGTTTACCTGATATTTTTATTCCGCAAGGCACACAACAAGAAGCGCTTGCTGAAATTAAATTAGATGAAAAAGGGATTGAAGAGCAAATTATTGCCTTTATAAAGGGCTAAATTCGTTCATTTTGGTTTAATTTTGATATTTTTTAAATTTTTTTCAAAAATATCGAACTATTTCAAAAAACCACAGTCTGATACATTGCTAGTGCACTGCATATTGCAGTTATCTTTTTGAAGTTTCTTATAAATTAAGACCTCCCCGCTATTCAAGTTTTGAGTAGCGGTTTTTTCTTTTTTGGAGGTAATAAAAAAGGACGCTTTTCAGCGTCCTAATTTTTGAATCTAAACTTTAAAAAATTAAAGTGCAGATTTTGCTTTTTCAACTAATGCAGCGAACGCTACTTTGTCGAATACAGCGATATCAGCAAGGATCTTACGATCGATTTCAACAGACGCTTTTTTCAAGCCGTTGATGAATTTGCTGTAAGATAAACCATTTTGACGAGCCGCAGCGTTGATACGTGCAATCCATAATTGACGGAATTGACGTTTACGTTGACGACGGTCACGATATGCGTATTGACCAGCTTTGATCACCGCTTGGAAAGCAACGCGATACACGCGTGAACGTGCACCATAATAACCTTTAGCAGCCTTAAGAACTTTCTTATGGCGTGCTCTTGCAATAACACCACGTTTTACACGAGCCATTATTTAATCTCCTATGTAATATTTTTAACTAATTTAACTAATCGTACGTTTTGCTTAAATAACGGCTTATGCGTATGGTAAGCAAGCTACTACTAAAACTTGGTCTGCTTTCGCAACCATTGATTTATGACGTAAATGACGTTTACGTTTAGTTGTCTTTTTAGTCAAAATATGACGTAAGTGAGATTGTTTACGTTTGAAACCGCCAGAAGCTGTTTTTTTGAAACGCTTAGCAGCACCACGTACTGTTTTAATTTTAGGCATTGTTAAAAAACTCCGCATTTTAAGTTAAACACATAATTAGGCGAATCCGAAGATTACTTGTAGGCACTAATTATTCCAATATGGCAAATTGAATTGCCCTTCTCCAAAAGCAATTAGGCTGCGTAGTTTGCCCAATGTGCAGTTGTATTCTCACCGAAGTGAAAATTCGATTATCTAGATTAAATCTAAATAAAAAATTATTTTTTCTTAGGTGCTAACACCATTACCGCTTGGCGACCTTCTAATTTACCCGGTGCAGATTCCACCACTGAAATGTCAGCCAAATCGTTTTTAACACGTTCTAATACGTCTAAACCGATATCTTGGTGAGCCATTTCACGACCACGGAAACGTACGGTAATTTTCGCTTTATCACCATCTTCTAAGAAACGAATTAAGCTACGTAATTTAACTTGGTAGTCACCTTCATCTGTACCTGGACGGAATTTAATTTCCTTCACTTGTACAACTTTTTGTTTTTTCTTCTGTTCTTTTGCGGTTTTGCTCTTTTCATAGAGGAACTTGCCGTAGTTCATAATACGACAAACCGGTGGTTCGGCATTCGGACTGATCTCAACCAAATCAAGCGCTGCTTGTTCTGCCATATCTAAGGCCTGTTGAATTGATACAATCCCCGCTTGTTCACCATCTTGGTCAATCAAACGAACTTCTTTTACTCGAATTTCATCGTTAATGCGATTCGGGCGGTTAGCTGCCGGAGCTTTTTTTACGGTTTTAATAATGTTATTCCTTCTATTTATTTAAGATAAAACCCACTGCATTTAAAACAGAAGATTTCCTCAATCATTTGCTATAAAAACAAGCAAAAAACGGGCAAAATTTTATAGTATTTGCCACGTTTATGCAACAAGGATTTCTATTCCTTTAAATATCAGTGGTTAAAGCACTTATTTCAGCTGAAATGCTCTCTCCAAATTGAAGCAATTTTTCTAATCTTGCCGTTTCAATACATACCATTGTTCTATACCCTTCTGGCTGCATCGCACTTGGTGTTTTCTCCCAAGGATTCCATAGCACAATTGAATCTGCATGATGATGGGTAATTTGAATACGTCGATTAAATGCTTTATCCACCAACAAGGTTTTATTTTCTTCTAATGAATAAATACAATCTACGCCCTGTTCAATTCTGCGTGTTGAAGGAGCGTCTGTATGTTTACCTTGTAATGAGTCATAACAACGACTTGGCAAATTTTGAACTTCAATTTTTGAAATATCACTGATATTAAAATAACTGTGTAATGCCGCTTGAGCAGGTTCTTGTCCTAAATGCGTTAAAGTCATTGTGCATTTATCGGTAAATTCCATTTTCATTTTGGCTTCAATCACACCATATTCAGAAAAGAGTGAAAATTCTAACCGCACTTCATTCGCTTGCAGATCATAATCACTCAATTGCCACAAACGTAAACGCGCTGTACCGTGTGAAGGTTGTTTAACACCTCCAAACCAAGGGTAACAAATTGGCACACCACCGCGAATTGCCACACCTTTCGTAAAAGGTTCGATATCACTTAACCAAAAGATTTCCTGCTCTGCCCCTTTAGGCTGCCAATTTAATAGCTGAGCCCCTTGTAATGCAATTCGAGCCGATCCTACAGAGTGATTTAAGGTTAAAACGGGAATTTCATTGATATGTTCTAACGTTAACTCAGGTGTTAATTGTTGAGTTTGAGCTATCATATTCGCCTCCTTGTGATAAGGCTATTATATAGAAGAAAAATGAATTTGAGTTTGTTAATACACTTTCATGCCTATTTTAAAGAAGGTCTAGTAAACTCTCGTTCTAACTGTATGGACTCTGCTAGATTTCTCTTGCTAATTGTTCTAATTATTTCAGATACTAAAAACTGTGATTTAATTGCTATATCTACTAACACTTGTTTACTTAGATTTTGGGGATTATATCTTGCATCGACATATTCAGGTAATGAATCATATATTTCAAAAAAATCATCATTTTCATTTATTATTTTATAAGAAATTAGATTTTTTTTAATTTTCTTCTTACTATGTCTTAAAGATGTTATATGTTCATAATCACAACCCAAGTACAGTAAACTAGACTTCACAGCTAACTCTATCGAAAGTAATGATGATTGGATTGCGTTATTAAGATTATTTTCCTCCTTCAAAGTAAGTGCGGTAGACATAATCGAGGACAAAACCATTTCTAACCAATATGTTAAATTTTCATTAGATATCTTTTCCTGAATTATATCATCTATACCAAATGCAATATCATATAAGTCACAGATTGTATATATAGCCCTTTGATATTGTTCATAATAAACATTATGCATCAATGCTAGTTCAGAATATTCAATTTCAATAAAATCATGTAGATTAACCTTAGTGCTTCTAAAGATCAGTGGTATTTTGACTATATATATTTGACCTCTAAAGCCAACACCTCCAATTAATAAGTTAGGAAAACTAAGATTCTCTCTAGGGTAAAGAATTTTATATATATCCCCTATAGATTTTAAAAAGATCAAAATATCTCCTTGAATCTTATTTAAACGCATCCACTCTAATGTAGCCTCTAGAGGTCTCTGATAAATCAATACATTTTTTGCAATTAATTTATCATCAATTTTTCGAATATCATCTATGGGAATTACTGTCATTTTTAATTACCAATCCTATGATAAAAATTACTACTCGCAATTTTATAAAACATAAAAAAATCGGCACACTTTTTAGTGTACCGATTTGATAAATTAATTACTCTTCACCCAACAATTTCAACTCACGTTGTCTTACTTGAGATTTTAAGATTTCAGCAAATTCTTCAATGGTGAAAGTACCTAAATCTGCACCTTTACGGGTACGTACGGCCACTTTGCCTTCTGCGATTTCTTTATCACCGCAAACGAGCATATAAGGCACGCGACGTAAGGTATGCTCGCGGATCTTAAAGCCGACTTTCTCATTACGTAAATCAGCCTTAACACGTAATCCCGCATCAGAAAGTTGTTTCACTACTTTTTGAACGTAGTCTGCTTGGCTATCTGTAATATTCATGACAATCGCTTGAACTGGTGCTAACCATGCAGGGAAGAAACCCGCATATTCTTCGGTGATGATACCGATGAAACGTTCAATTGAACCTAAAATCGCACGGTGAATCATAACCGGTGTACGACGATCATTGTCTTCTGCCACATAAGACGCATTTAAACGACCTGGTAATGCGAAGTCTAATTGGATAGTACCGCATTGCCATTCACGATCTAAACAGTCACGTAATGCAAACTCAATTTTCGGACCATAGAATGCACCTTCACCCTCTTGAATTTCATATTCAAGACCATTATGCGCTAATGCTGCCGCAAGACCAGCTTCTGCACGATCCCACATATCATCTGCACCGATACGTTTTTCAGGACGAGTGGATAATTTCACCTGAATATTTTGGAAACCGAACGTGCTGTAAATGTCGTAAACCATTTTAATACAGCTGGTTACTTCACTTTCAATTTGGTCTTCAGTACAGAAAATGTGTGCATCATCTTGAGTGAAGCCACGTACACGCATTAAACCGTGTAAAGAACCTGATGGTTCGTTACGGTGGCAAGAACCAAATTCCGCCATACGGATTGGTAAATCACGGTAAGATTTTAAACCTTGGTTAAAGATTTGAACGTGTCCCGGGCAGTTCATTGGTTTAATCGCATATTCACGGTTTTCTGATTGTGTAGTAAACATCAAATCGCCGTAGTTTTGCCAGTGACCTGTTTTTTCCCATAACACACGGTCCATCATGAACGGACCTTTCACTTCTTGATAATCGTATTCTTTTAATTTAGTACGTACGAAGGTTTCCAATTCACGGAAAATTGTCCAACCATCGTTATGCCAGAACACCATACCCGGTGCTTCTTCTTGCATATGATATAAATCTAACGCTTTACCGATTTTACGGTGGTCACGTTTTGCCGCTTCTTCTAAGCGAGTTAAATATTCTGCTAATTGTTTTTTATCTGCCCAAGCCGTACCATAGATACGTTGTAACATTTTATTTTTGCTATCACCACGCCAGTACGCACCTGCAACCTTCATTAATTTGAAATTGTGGCAGAAACGCATATTCGGTACATGTGGCCCACGACACATATCAATGTATTCTTCGTGATGATATAACGCAGGGGTTGCGGTACGTTCGATGTTTTCATCTAAAATAGCCATTTTGTATGGCTCGCCGCGTTTTTCAAAAGTATCTCTTGCTTCTTGCCAGCTTACCGGAGTTTTGATCACGTCATAATTGGTTTTCGCCAATTCCAGCATACGTTTTTCGATAGCATCAATGTCTTCTTGCGTTAAAGAACGGTCTAAATCCACGTCATAATAGAAGCCATTTTCAATCGTTGGACCGATTGCCATTTTGACATCTGGGAATAATTGTTTGATTGCGTGACCTAGCAAGTGTGCGCAAGAGTGACGAATAATTTCTAAACCGTCTTCATCTTTTGCTGTAATAATTTCAAGGTTGGCATCTTCATTGATGATGTCACAGGCATCACGACGTTCACCGTTTACACGGCCAGCAATGGTTGCTTTGGCAAGACCAGCTCCGATATCTTGAGCCACTTCTAACACAGAAACTGGACGATCAAATTCACGTTTAGAACCGTCCGGTAAAGTAATAATAGGCATAATTTTTCCTTATACAGTGGTCGCCCATACGAAAGGCAACATGCAAATAATGATTAAAAACAAACCGCACTTTCATTCACTCCCACTATCGAGCAAACCAAGTGCGGCGGAGAATTTTAGCACTTTCCACCACACTTGTTAATATCTCGCTGAATTCTTTCCAATTAGTAAACAATGATTTTCCTTATAGCGACTTTATCTATTCAAAATTTCCGATAAAATGACCGCACTTTTGATAAATACAAATTAAAGGAAACTCTATGAACGTATTAGTATTAAAATCAAGCATCCTTGCAGATAACTCTCAAAGTAATAAATTAGCCGATTACACCATTGAAAAATTAAAAGACCACAACATTGTGGTACGTGATTTAGCGGCGCACCCCCTTCCCCATTTTGATGCAACGGCGGCAAATGCGGTACGTGGCGAGCCTAAAACAACGGAAGAAAATGCACTTTTAGCTTTATCTGATGAGTTAGTGGCTGAATTAAAGGCAGCAGATATCATTGTCATTGGGGCGCCAATGTATAACTTAGGCATCCCAACACAACTTAAATCTTATTTTGATTTTATCGCTCGCCCTCGTGTAACTTTCCAATACACCGCAAATGGTCCTGAAGGTTTACTTCAAGGTAAAAAAGCGATTGTATTAGCAAGTTTTGGTGGCATGTATGATGAAAACAACAATGTGACAAATTACTTAAAAGCGATTTTAGGTTTTGTTGGCATTACCGATGTTCAGTTTGCTTATGCAAAAGGTATTGGATTAGGTGCAGAGGCAATTGAAAAAGCACAACGTTCAGCAAGAAATAAAATTGATGAGATCGTTGCTTCTCTCTAATCACTGAATCTACTTCTTCCATTAAGCCATTTTGAGATATGCCTCGAAATGGCTTTTTTCTAATCAATTTCCTCTATTTTTAATATCTTTGGTTAAAAATTAAAAAAATATTGTAAAATCATACCAATTTTTTGATTATTTTCTTGACTTATGTATCATGTACTAGTTTAATAGTGCAAAAGTTCAAAATACAGGATTGATTATGAAAAATACCCCTTTTATTGCGGTGACCTCTCAACCGGTTCCCTATCATGCCGACACCACCGCAATTTTTAATACGCTTTGCAAACAGAATTCAAATTCTCTTCTCCTCGACTCTGCCGAAATTGGTAGTAAAAATAGCTTACAGAGCCTTATTCTGATTAATGCTGCTGTTAAAATCACTTGTTTAGGCAATCAGGTGACCTTTAGAGCACTGAATGCGAACGGCAAACAAGTGTTAAACGAAATTCATCCTGTATTAAGCCAACTTGGTATCGTAAGTGCGGTCAACTTTGACAATGAATTTTCTGTACAATTTGCGCCGCTCGACAATCAATTAGATGAAGACAGTAAATTACAAGCTGCCACAATTTTTGATGGACTTCGTGTCATTTCTAACCATTATCAACACAGCAGTACGCCTGTCTTTTTAGGTGGTTTATTTGCTTATGATTTGGTGGCAAATTTTATTCCAATGCAAGGTGTTGAATTAAAAGATGATGGCATTACCTGCCCGGATTACAGTTTCTATCTCGCAGAGAACTTAATCACCATCGATCATCAAACCCAACAAGCTACCTTAAAAAGTTTCTGTTTCAGTCAAGAAGAGCAAGTGGAAGTCGCAAAAACAGCCCTTTCTATTGCACAAAAATTAAGAAATATTGATGGCGTACTTTCCATTAAAGCAGCAAGTGATGAGGTCAGCACTAACTTTGAAGATCCTGAATTCATCGGCATTGTAAAAGCATTAAAACATCATATTAATATTGGTGATGTGTTCCAAATCGTGCCATCTCGCCGTTTTTCATTAGCTTGCCCGAATACCCTTGCAAGTTATGCGCAATTAAAACATAACAATCCAAGCCCTTATATGTTCTACATGAACGATGAGGATTTCATTTTATTCGGTGCATCACCAGAAAGTGCGTTGAAATATGCACCAGATAATCGCCAATTAGAAATTTACCCCATTGCAGGTTCTCGCCCGCGTGGGTTTGATGCCCATGGCAATATTGACCCTGAATTGGATGCGCGTTTGGAATTAGAATTACGTCTTGATCATAAAGAGCAAGCTGAACATTTAATGTTGGTGGATTTAGCCCGTAATGATATTGCTCGCGTTTGCCAAAGCGGTACACGTAAAGTCGCCGAATTAATGCAAGTGGATCGCTATTCGCACATCATGCATTTGGTTTCTCGCGTAGTGGGTAAACTTCGTCCTGAACTTGATGCATTACATGCTTATCAAGCTTGCATGAATATGGGGACTTTAACTGGTGCGCCTAAAATCAAAGCGATGCAGTTAATCTATCAATTTGAACAGCAAAAACGTCACAGCTACGGTGGTGCGGTCGGCTATCTCACCTCTGATGGTCATTTTGATACCTGTATCGTGATTCGTTCTGCTTTTGTACAAAATGGCGTTGCCCATATTCAAGCGGGCTGTGGCGAAGTGTTGGATTCTGATCCTCAAATGGAAGCGGATGAAACTCGCCATAAAGCGGCTGCTGTGCTTAAAGCAATCAAACAAATTAATACCCAAGCAAAATAAGGACGATAAATTATGGCTAATATTCTCTTTTTAGATAATTTTGATTCATTCACTTATAACTTAGTGGATCAATTCCGTGTGCTTGGGCATAACGTAAAAATTTATCGTAATGACACTAATTTAGAACAAGTGGTACAAGAAGCATTAAATACACCGGATACGATTCTTGCGCTCTCACCGGGACCAGGTACTCCGGCAGAAGCAGGTATCTTGCTCCCGCTTATTGAACGTTTAAAAAATGATGTGCCAATTATTGGTATTTGCTTAGGCCATCAAGCGCTTATTCAAGCATTTGGTGGAGAGGTTGTACATGCAGGCGAAGTATTACATGGTAAAGTATCGCGCATTCAACATGATAACCAAGCCATGTTTAAAGATATTACCAACCCAATGCCTGTGGCGCGTTATCACTCTTTAATGGGTAAAAATCTGCCTGAAGAATTTATTGTCAATGCCGATTACAATGGTATTGTGATGGCGATTCGTCATAAAACCCTGCCAATTTGTGCTTTCCAATTCCATCCGGAAAGTATTCTCACCGTGCAAGGTTCGAAATTATTACAACAATCTGTGGAATGGCTATTAAACAGAGATTAAGGAAGAAAAATGATTACCGTATATGGATTAAAAGAAGTGCTTGCACCTCGTCGTCAAGATATTGCTGAAGTAATTTATAACTGTTTAAACCTTGGTTTAGACATTCCTCGCGGAAAGCATGCGATTCGTTTTTTATGTTTAGATAAAGAAGATTTTCTTTATCCTATCGATCGTAACGATGATTACACCGTTATTGAAATTAACCTTATGCAAGGTCGTATGGAAGGTACGAAAAAACGTTTAATCAAAATGCTCTTCAGCGAACTCGAATACAAAATTGGGATTAAATCTCACAACGTTGAAATTACGATTAAAGAACAACCAGCGCATTGTTGGGGTTTCCGTGGTATGACTGGCGATGAAGCACGCGATTTAGATTACGATATTTACGTATAAGGGACGAGATTATGCAAACGGCTCAATTATTAGAACAACTTTACAGCGGAAAAACACTTAATAAAGAAGAAAGTGCGGTCATTTTTAATGCCATTATGCAAGGCGAACTGAATAACGAACAAATTGCAGCCATGCTGATTGCGTTAAAAGTACGTGGCGCCACTATCGATGAATTAAGTGGTGCGGTATCGGCATCCTTGCAAAATGCCAAATCATTCCCTCGTCCTGACTACCCTTTTGCGGATATTGTAGGTACTGGCGGTGATGGTCAAAACACGATTAATATTTCTACTGCTAGCGCCATTGTTGCGGCCTCTATGGGTGCAAAAGTAGCCAAACACGGTAACCGTAGTGTATCGAGTAAATCAGGTGCCAGTGATGTATTAACCGCACTCGGTGTGAATGTCAACGTTACACCAGAGCAAGCTCGTCAAGCGCTTGACGATATTGGCGTATGTTTCTTATTTGCTCAACAATATCACAGTGGGTTTAAGCATGTAGCCCCTGTTCGTGCTGCATTAAAAACGCGTACGCTTTTTAATATTTTAGGTCCATTAATCAATCCAGCTCGTCCAACTTATCATTTGCTTGGTGTATATGCCCCTGAATTAGTGAAAACCTATGCTGAAACCGCTATCGCATTAGGCCATCAACATACTTTTGTGGTTCATGGTGCTGGTCTTGATGAAGTCGCCGTACACGGTGAAACGCAAGTGGCAGAAATTAAAAATGGTAAAATTGACTACTTCACCTTAACACCGGAAGATTTTGGTTTACAAACACAATCTTTAGAAAGTTTACGTGGTGGCGAACCACAAGAAAATGCCCAATATCTGACCGCACTTTTACAAGGTAAAGGAAAAGCGGAACATGCTAATGCGGTAGCGGTGAATGTGGCATTATTGCTGAAATTATTTGGTCATGATGACTTAAAACAAAATGTTCAAAATGTGTTGGCTCACCTTGCATCAGGCAAAGCGTTTGATACATTACAACATTTGACAAAATATTAAGATAAAGGCCAATTTGATACGCCGCAATAAAATAAGAAGAAAATTTATGATCACGCAAGATTTCACCAAACCAATTGACTCTGCTACGGTGCTACAAAAAATCGTCTTAGACAAAGCGCAATGGGTTAAAGCAAAGGAAGCTGAATTTCCGCTTTCACAATTTAAGGAAAACATTCAAAAATCTGACCGCTCTTTTTATGATGCGTTGACTAAAGGCACCCATCAAAAGCCCGCTTATATTTTGGAATGTAAGAAAGCTTCACCTTCTAAAGGATTAATTCGTGGTGAATTTAATTTAGATGAAATCGCCAATGTGTATAAACATTATGCGTCAGCTGTTTCTGTGCTAACAGATGAGAAATACTTTCAAGGTAAATTTGAATATTTGCCACAAGTACGTGACGTTGTCTCACAACCTGTATTGTGCAAGGATTTTATGATTAGCGAATATCAGGTGTATCTTGCGCGCTACTATCAAGCTGATGCCATTTTATTGATGCTTTCAGTGGTGAATGATGAAACCTATCGTGTATTAGCTGATCTGGCACATTCTCTCGGCATGGGGGTATTGACAGAAACCAGTAATGAAGAAGAATTTGAGCGTGCCCTTGCATTAGGTGCAAAAATTATCGGTGTTAACAATCGTAATCTTCACGATCTCACCGTTGATTTAAACCGCGTAGTAGAACTTACACAAAAATATGCCGATCGCATTCCTGCTGATGCGCGTATTATCAGCGAATCAGGGATTTATAATCACAGCCAAATTCGTGATTTACAAAAAGTGGCACATGGCTTTTTAATCGGCAGTAGCCTAATGGGCAGCGCAGATTTAAATAATGCTGTGCGTGAAGTGATTTTTGGCGAAAATAAAGTATGCGGTTTAACTCGCACGCAAGATGTCAAAGAGGTTTACGCAAACGGAGCATTATACGGTGGCTTAATTTTCGTCGAACATTCAAAACGCTGTGTGAGCCTACGTCAAGCCCAAGAATTAGTGACAGCATCACCACTTCGTTTTGTGGGCGTGTTCCAAAATCAAGAAATTGATTTTATTGTAAAAATCGCTAAACAATTACAGCTTTATGCCGTTCAGCTACACGGTTCAGAAACCGCTGAATTTATTACTGCACTTCGTCACCAACTGCCTGAGGAAACTCAAATTTGGAAAGCCATTTCGGTGAGTACTGAGGCACAAAGTGCGGTTGATTTTACGGATGATTTAAATATTGCACGCTATATTTTCGATAGCCAATCCGCTAATCAACAAGGTGGCACAGGAAAAACCTTTAATTGGTCAGTCATTCCTGAAAACTTAAAACACAAAATTATTTTGGCTGGTGGCATTTCACCCGACAATATTGAACAAGCCATTAAGCAAGGTTGCCTAGGGGTTGATCTCAATTCTGGTGTAGAAGCTGCCGCTGGCGTGAAAGATAGCGAAAAAGTGCGGTTAGTTTTTAATAAAATTTTATCAAATTAATCTGATTACTAAAGGAAAACATTATGCAAAGAACAGCGTTAGTAACCGGCGCAACTGCCGGATTTGGTGCGGCAATTTGTCGCACACTTATTGAAAATGGCTATCGTGTAATTGGCACGGGGCGTCGCGTAGCTCGTTTAGAACAATTACAGCAAGAATTAGGTGAAAACTTCCACTTTCTTGCCTTTGATATTTCAGATCGCCAAGCAACAGAAGAGGCTTTCCATTCCCTTCCCGCTAATTGGCAATCTATTGATTTATTGGTGAATAATGCAGGATTAGCATTAGGCTTAGAAAGTGCAGATAAAGCGAATCTAGACGATTGGATGCAAATGATTGATACCAATATTAAAGGTCTCGTCACCATCACTCGTCTTGTGTTACCACAAATGGTTGAACGCAATTCAGGCCATATTATTAATTTAGGCTCAATTGCGGGGACTTATCCTTATCCAGGTGGCAATATATACGGTGCCACTAAAGCGTTTATCAAACAATTTAGTTTAAATCTTCGAGCCGATCTTGCTGGAACACAAATTCGCATTTCCAATATTGAACCCGGTCTTTGTGGTGGAACTGAATTCTCTAATGTTCGCTTTAAAGGTGATGATGCCCGAGCAGAAAAACTCTATGAAAATGTAGAATATGTCAGCCCACAAGATATTGCTAATATTGTGTTATGGCTCAATCAACAACCTGAACATGTCAATATTAATCGCATTGAAGTGATGCCTACTGCACAAACCTTTGCACCACTTAATGTCGCAAGAATTCAAAAATAACAAGGAAATATTATGTCAGAAACCCTTTTAAATCCTTATTTCGGTGAATTTGGCGGAATGTATGTACCGGAAATTCTCATACCGGTACTACAACAGCTAGAAAAAGCCTTTGTTGAAGCAAAAGACGATCCTGAATTCCAACGTGAATTTCAAGATTTACTTAAAAATTATGCGGGCAGACCAACCGCACTTACCCTTTGCCATAATTTAACCAAAGGAACAAAAGCAAAAATTTATTTGAAACGTGAAGATTTACTTCACGGTGGTGCCCATAAAACCAACCAAGTATTAGGTCAAATTTTATTAGCAAAACGCATGGGGAAAACGCGTATTATCGCCGAAACCGGTGCGGGCCAACATGGCGTGGCAACAGCCCTTGCTTGTGCAATGTTAGATATGCCTTGCCGTGTTTATATGGGCGCAAAAGACGTAGAACGTCAATCACCAAACGTATTCCGTATGCGTTTGATGGGTGCAGAAGTGATTCCTGTACAAAAAGGTTCTTGCTCGTTGAAAGATGCATGCTGTGAAGCCATGCGTGATTGGTCAGCCAACTATGAAAACACCCATTATTTATTAGGTACAGCAGCAGGCCCTCATCCATTCCCTACCATTGTACGTGAATTCCAAAAAATGATTGGTGAAGAAACCAAACGTCAAATCTTAGAAAAAGAAGGGCGCTTACCCGATGCAGTCATTGCTGCAGTTGGTGGTGGTTCGAATGCGATTGGTATGTTTGCCGATTTTATTGATGAAAAAGGTGTACGTTTAATTGGTATAGAACCTGCAGGTCACGGCATTGAAAGTGGTGAACATGGTGCGCCATTAGGCCATGCAAAAGTGGGTATTTATTTCGGTATGAAATCACCTTTAATGCAAACGGAAGATGGTCAAGTAGAAGAATCCTACTCTATTTCTGCTGGATTAGACTTCCCTTCTGTAGGGCCTCAACATGCTTACTTACAAAGCATTGGTCGTGCAGAATACCCAAGTATTACAGATGATGAAGCATTAAACGCTTTCCAAGCGTTAGCAAAACATGAAGGGATTATTCCTGCATTGGAAAGCTCCCACGCATTAGCGCATGCGTTAAAAATGATTCATCAAGAGCCGAATAAAGAACAAATTTTAGTGGTGAATCTCTCTGGTCGTGGTGATAAAGATATTTTCACCGTTGATAAAGTTTTAAAAGAAAAAGGAATGCAATAATGAGCCGTTTTGAAACTAAATTTGCAGAACTTGCAGCGAAAAAAGAAGGGGCTTTTGTACCTTTCGTGACATTATGCGATCCAACATTTGATCGCTCTTTTGAGATTATTTGCACGTTAGTCGAAAATGGTGCAGATGCTTTGGAATTAGGCTTCCCATTTTCGGATCCACTATTAGACGGTCCCGTTATCCAGGCAGCTAATAACCGTGCGCTCAATGCGGGTCATAGCACTGAAGACAGCTTTAAACTACTCGCTAAAGTGCGGTCAAAATATCCAGAAATTCCGATTAGCTTACTCCTTTGTGCGAATTTAATTTTTGCGAAAGGCTTAGATAATTTCTATCAACGTTGCGCAGAAGTCGGCGTGGATGCAGTTTTAGTGGCCGATATTCCACTATTGGCAAAAAAAGACTATGTGCAAGCTGCTAAAAAGCATGGCATTCAACCTGTCTTTATTTGCCCACCAAATGCTGATGCCAAAACGGTACAAGGCGTTGCTGAAAATAGCGAAGGTTATACCTATTTAGTTTCTCGTGCAGGTGTAACAAGTGCGGAAAACCAAGCTCACGCTGCGAACTTAGATACACTCGTAGAACAACTTAAAGCCCATAAGGCTCCACCAATTCTACAAGGTTTTGGTATTGCTCAACCAGCTCAAGTGAAAGAAGCCCTTCAACTGGGTGCAACAGGCGCAATTTCAGGCTCTGCAACGGTAAAAATCATTGAACGAAACTTAGATAATCAGGCTCAATGCTTATCTGAACTTGCCGAATTTGTTCGCAATATGAAAACGGCAACAAAATAATTAATAAAAATTTTTTATTACAGCTTAAGGAACCAAAAAATGTCTTTTCTAGTGCCTTTTCTGAGAAAACAATTCGCTTTCTGGCGTATTTTTCTTTACTTTCTAGCTTTTACTGCACTTTATGCTAGATTAGTAGCTCAATTCATCTTCTCAAACTTCTCTCTCCCTACAGGGGTAGGCGTCTTAAGTAATGCAGTTTTATTTGCCTATACTATTTATTTTGTTGGAGGAATATTTTTTTTAATTTACTTTATGCTGATTTGGGGAATATCCACCGGATTTATTCTCGGATTATGTCAATTTAGGAGAAGCGTTAAAGGCATTCTTAGTGCCACCTTCATCGGAACACTCACCGCTGGAATTTCTTTTTATATCATAGCAAGCCATGCTAAAGATGTTAACGATGTTAACGATGCTTACCTTTACCTCTGCCTTTTCCACGGTGTATTAGCTGCAATTTTTGGTCTAATTGCTTTTCCAAATAAAGCGGGAATTCTCTTAGAATCCCAAATCATGCATAAAATACTGCCTAAGGCTGTTTCAACGGGAGTAAATCTAACTAACCAAGTCATAGAGAAAAAAGGCTTTGCCTCTTACCGTTGGTTAATTCCTCTTGTATTTACTTTGCTTGGTACTATTATTTTTGGAATCACATCCATATTATTAACGCAAGTGACAGATCTAGCTAGCATCGTAACATTAATGCTTTTAATGATGATTATTGCTGCATTGCCGATGTTATTCACTGGTCTTACCGTCATGTTTGCACGATTCCACAAGAATTTTCGCCATCTTGCCTTTAGCGTTCTGATTGGTGTGTTATATTACAGTTTGGTTGCTTATTTATTTAATGATAGTAATATTGAAGACTTCAGATTGTTTGCAATACAAAACTACATAGCCTTAATCATTGCCATTGTTTTATCCGCATTGATTTCATTTAAAAAAATTACACCAATTAACAAAATCCAATAAACAAAAAAGTGCGGTTAATTTTAACCGCACTTTTGTTTTTCTTTTATTAATCCACAATTCGCAAATGAGATGCTGATTTCTGTGGTTTCTTTTCAGCTTTAGGCTTATCTACCGCTTCTGCAAAGCTTAATGGCTGTTCGGATGTTGGCTCACGATTGAGCTCATCGTAAATGTCTTCTGGCTCAAACATCACGCCATCACCATTTTCACGCGCATAAATAGCTAAAGCGGCGCCCATCGGAATATATAACTCACGAGCCACACCTTTGAAACGTGCATTAAACTGAATAAAATCATTGGTTAATTGCAAATTCCCAGTCGCCCCAGCAGAAAGATTTAAAACGATTTGCCCATCTTTCACGTATTCCACAGGCACATTGGTACCATAATAATTAGCATCCACCACTAAATATGGGGTGAAATCGTTATCCACTAGCCAATCATAATAGGCTCTTAGTAAATAAGGGCGTTTTGGAGAAGGTGTGTGGGTCATTATTTATCATCCATTAAATTTTTAGGTGCTGCTTCACCTACTGATTGTAAGAATGAATCACGGCTAAATACACGATCCATATAGCCTTTGATTGCTTTGCTTCCTGTGCCACTGAATTCCACGCCCATATTACGTAGTTTCCATAATAATGGTGCAACGTAGCAATCGACTAAGCCAAACTCTTCACTCATAAAATAAGGGGTTTGTTGAAAGATAACCGATACCGCTAACAACTCTTCTTTTAACTGTTTTAACGCTTCTTCACGTTCAACTTCCGTGCCTTTTTCAGCAATTTCTAATGTTGGGTACCAATCTTGTTCTATACGTAACATTAAAAGACGGCTTTTCGCGCGAGAAACAGGATAAACTGGCATAAGTGGAGGATGTGGAAAACGCTCATCAAGATATTCCATAATGATGCGTGAGCTGAATAACACTAAATCGCGATCCACCAAGGTTGGTAATGTGCCATAAGGATTTAATTCCATTAAATCTTCTGATAATGCTTGCAGATCAACTTCTTCGTTTTCGTAAGCAACACCTTTTTCAGCTAAAACAATTTTTACCTGATGGCAGTAAATGTCATTTTTATTTGAAAAAAGAGTCATTACTGAACGTTTACTTGATGCATTGGACATTTATTCCTCCGAAGATCCAAACTAACTTATATACTTCTACTGAAAATGGGCGATTATTTTAACATAACCGGCAGGTGAATTGCTAATAATTTCTTATTTTTACTTTAAAATCAATTAATTACAAACAGTCAATGAAAAATCAAAGAACGGTAATTTTTAATTAATTTGTTTTTTACAGACATAAAAAAAGCAGAGATTGCTCTCTGCTTTCTTGAAACGATAATAAAAAATTAACGTTTGGAGTATTGTGGACGACGACGTGCTTTGTGTAAACCAACTTTTTTACGTTCAACGCGACGTGCGTCACGAGTAACGAAGCCAGCTGCACGAAGAGCAGGACGTAAAGTCTCATCATATTCCATTAATGCACGAGTGATACCGTGACGGATTGCACCCGCTTGACCAGAAATACCACCACCTTTAACAGTGATGTATAGGTCTAATTTATCAGTTAATTCCACTAATTCTAACGGTTGACGTACGATCATACGAGCTGTTTCGCGACCGAAATATACGTCTAATTCACGTTGGTTGATAGTGATTTTACCACTGCCCGGTTTGATAAATACACGAGCTGAAGAGCTTTTGCGGCGACCAGTGCCGTAGTTTTGATTCTCTGCCATTTCCTAAACCTCGTGATTAAATGTCTAATACTTGTGGTTGTTGTGCTGCGTGTTGGTGTTCTGCACCCGCATACACTTTTAATTTACGGAACATTGCACGGCCTAATGGACCTTTTGGCAACATACCTTTAACCGCAATTTCAATCACCGCTTCAGGACGGCGAGCGATCATTTCTTTGAAAGTCGCTTGTTTAATACCACCTACATAGCCAGTGTGCCAGTAGTAAAGTTTATCTGTTTCTTTACGACCAGTTACTGCCACTTTGTCTGCGTTGATAACGATGATGTAATCACCAGTATCTACGTGTGGAGTGTACTCAGCCTTGTGTTTACCACGAAGGCGGCGTGCTAATTCAGTAGCTAAACGACCTAAAGTTTTACCTGTCGCATCTACCACATACCAGTCACGTTTTACTGTTTCCGGTTTTGCTACAAAAGTTTTCATTAATTAATTACCAAAATATAAGTTTGATACCCAGTGTTCCATATTGTTTGAAACACAACCATTAATCTTAATCTCCACCCCTTCGAGTGTGATCTCGATAAAATAATGCACGGTGGGAATCCGTGCATTTACAGGGTCGGTGCATTATACCTATTTTTAGAAAAAATGCTAACTTTTTGTGCAAATAAATTGATTTTCTTTTAAAATACAACGTGTAATAAATAATCATTAATTTAATTCATCATTTTGATGAAATCATTGAAATTGACGCATATTAGTTCTTATCTTATGATAAGTGCATTCTAATAAAAAACGTAAGAAGGCATGCTATGAGCTACGCAAACGAAATTAACACATTAAATCAACATCTTGCTGATACTAACAAAAAAATTAATGTCTCCTTTGAGTTCTTTCCGCCTAAAAATGAAAAAATGGAAAGCATGCTTTGGGATTCCATCCATCGCTTAAAAGTATTAAATCCTAAATTTGTTTCCGTCACTTATGGCGCAAACTCTGGCGAACGTGATCGTACACATAGCATCGTGAAAGCCATTAAAGCAGAAACAGGTATAGAAGCCGCACCACATTTAACAGGTATTGATGCAACACCTGAAGAATTAAAAGAAATTGCAAAAGATTACTGGGATAGTGGTATTCGTCGTATTGTGGCATTACGCGGTGATGAGCCAAAAGGCTATGCGAAAAAACCTTTCTATGCGGCTGATTTAGTTGAACTACTTCGCTCCGTAGCTGATTTTGATATCTCAGTTGCAGCATACCCAGAGGTTCATCCGGAAGCAAAATCAGCACAAGCAGATTTAATCAATTTGAAACGTAAAATTGACGCAGGTGCTAATCATGTCATTACTCAATTCTTCTTTGATATTGACAGTTATCTTCGCTTCCGTGATCGCTGTGCATCCATTGGTATTGAGGCTGAAATTGTTCCAGGTATTCTACCTGTTACTAATTTCAAACAACTGCAAAAAATGGCATCATTTACAAATGTAAAAATTCCGGCATGGTTGGCTAAAGCGTATGAAGGATTAGATGATGATCCTACTACTCGCAATCTCGTCGCGGCGAGTGTGGCAATGGATATGGTAAAAATCCTTTCTCGTGAAGGTGTGAATGACTTCCACTTCTACACGTTAAATCGTAGCGAACTCACGTATGCGATTTG
>CAJLFU010000022.1 GCA_905205995.1 uncultured Haemophilus sp.
CTAACTGACGAATCTGAGCTGCAGAACCACGCGCACCAGAGTCAGCCATCATAAAAATACTATTGAAAGAAGCTTGTTTCTCAGGGTTACCTTCACGGTTGATTACTTCTTCCTGAGATAAATTTTCCATCATCGCTTTCGCTACGCGCTCATTCGCCGCAGCCCAAATATCAATGACTTTGTTATAACGTTCACCCGCTGTTACAAGACCAGATTGGAACTGCTCTTGAATTTCTGCCACTTCTTCTTCCGCTGCAGAAATAATTTCGTATTTTTTCTCTGGGATAACCATATCGTCAATACCCACAGAAGAACCTGAACGTGCAGCATAAGCAAAACCGGTATACATAATATGGTCAGCAAACATTACCGCTTCTTTCAAACCTAAACGACGATAAGCTTCGTTGATGAGTTTAGAAATTGCTTTTTTACCTAATGTTTGGTTGAACAATGAATAAGGCATACCTTTCGGCGCGATCATCCATAAGATTGCACGACCGATAGTGGTATCGGTTAATGTGGTTTTCTCTTCTAATTCGCTAGCTTCATTTTTCACATATTCAGTAATACGTACTTTAACGCGAGAATGTAACTCTGCTTGACCTGTGCGATACGCTTTTTCAGCTTCGCGCGGATCTTGCAATAACATGCC
Organism: uncultured Haemophilus sp.; assembly: GCA_905205995.1. Classification (GTDB taxonomy): domain Bacteria; phylum Pseudomonadota; class Gammaproteobacteria; order Enterobacterales; family Pasteurellaceae; genus Haemophilus_D. The sequence goes on from CAJLFU010000022.1 coordinate 653, forward strand.
TTCGCCTTTACCGTTTACTTTTTCACGGGTCATATAGTAAAGACCCAACACTACGTCTTGTGATGGAACGATAATTGGATCACCGTTTGCTGGTGAAAGTACGTTGTTGGTTGACATCATTAACGCACGCGCTTCTAACTGCGCTTCAAGTGTTAATGGTACGTGAACCGCCATTTGGTCACCATCGAAGTCCGCGTTGAACGCCGCACAAACAAGTGGGTGTAACTGGATTGCTTTACCTTCGATTAGAAGTGGTTCAAACGCTTGGATACCTAAACGGTGAAGTGTCGGTGCACGGTTCAATAGAATTGGGTGCTCACGAATAACTTCTGCCAAGATATCCCAAACGATCGCGTCTTCACGCTCAACCATTTTCTTAGCCGCTTTAATTGTGGTTGCATAACCACGGCTTTCTAATTTTGCATAGATAAACGGACGGAATAATTCCAATGCCATTTTCTTCGGTAAACCACATTGGTGTAAGTGCAAGTATGGACCTACAGTGATTACAGAACGGCCTGAGTAGTCAACACGTTTACCTAATAAGTTTTGACGGAAACGACCTTGTTTACCTTTGATCATATCCGCAAGTGATTTTAATGGACGACGGTTAGAGCCCGTAATCGCACGACCACGACGACCATTATCTAATAACGCATCAACAGATTCTTGTAACATACGTTTTTCGTTGCGCACGATAATGTCTGGTGCAATTAAATCTAATAAACGTTTTAAACGGTTGTTACGGTTGATCACGCGACGATATAAATCGTTCAAATCAGATGTTGCAAAACGACCACCATCTAATGGTACTAACGGACGTAAATCTGGTGGAAGTACTGGTAATACAGTCATCACCATCCACTCTGGTTTATTACCAGACTGTTGGAAAGCTTCTAATAATTTTAAGCGTTTAGTGATTTTCTTACGTTTTGTTTCAGAGTTAGTTTCTTGTAACTCTTCACGTAATTTTTCACATTCCACTTCAAGATCAATACCTTTAAGTAAATCTTGAATTGCTTCAGCACCCATTTTCGCTTCGAATTCATCTTGCCAACGGTCTTCTGCATCAAGGAATTGTTCTTCAGTTAATAACTGTCCACGTTCCAAATCGGTCATACCCGGTTCGGTCACGATGTACATTTCAAAGTAAAGCACACGTTCAATATCACGTAACGGCATATCAAGTAATAAACCGATACGGGACGGAAGTGATTTTAAGAACCAAATGTGTGCAACTGGACAAGCCAATTCAATATGGCCCATACGTTCACGACGCACTTTAGTTTGTGTAACTTCAACACCACATTTTTCACAAATCACACCACGGTGTTTTAAGCGTTTATATTTACCGCATAAACATTCGTAATCTTTTACTGGCCCGAAAATACGTGCACAGAAAAGACCGTCACGCTCAGGTTTGAACGTACGATAGTTGATTGTTTCAGGTTTTTTAACTTCACCAAATGACCAAGAACGGATCATGTCTGGAGAAGCTAACCCAATTTTAATCACATCAAAATCTTCACTTGTTTTTGATTGTGCTTTTAAAAACTTAACTAAGTCTTTCACAAATAGTCTCCTGTCGGAGTTAAGGGTTTCAAAGTGCGGTCAAAAATATTTCGTTTTTTAACCGCACTTCGGCGATTTCTTCCTTTTGCTTCCCCTGCGAACAGGGGAAGACAGGTTTGTCGATTACTCTTCGTCTAACTCGATATTCAAACCAAGTGAACGGATTTCTTTCATAATTACGTTGAAAGATTCCGGTGTACCCGGATCCATTTGTTGGTTGCCACCGACGATGTTTTTATACATCTTCGTACGGCCGTTCACGTCATCGGATTTCACAGTTAACATTTCTTGTAAGGTGTAAGCAGCACCATATGCTTCAAGTGCCCATACCTCCATCTCACCGAAACGTTGACCACCGAATTGTGCTTTACCACCAAGTGGTTGTTGAGTAACAAGACTATAAGAACCAGTTGAACGAGCATGCATTTTGTCATCAACTAAGTGGTTCAATTTGAGCATGTACATATAACCTACGGTTACTGGACGCTCGAATTTCTCACCCGTACGGCCATCATATAACGTAATCTGACCTGAAGTTGGTAAGCCACCAAGTTTCAACATTTCTTTGATTTCTTGCTCAGCCGCACCGTCAAATACTGGTGTTGCTACCGGTAAACCTTTACGTAGGTTTTCCGCTAAACGCATGATTTCGTCATCTCTAAAGGTGCTTAAATCAACTTTTTGTGCGCCATGACCTAAATCGTATGCTTTTTGCATATAGCCACGAAGTTTCTCAACATCTTGTTTTTGTTTGATCATCGCATTGATTTGATCACCGATACCTTTCGCCGCTAAGCCTAAGTGGGTTTCTAAGATCTGACCGATGTTCATACGAGACGGTACGCCCAGTGGGTTCAATACGATTTCAACTGGTTGGCCGTTTTCATCGTATGGCATATCTTCCACAGGGTTGATTTTTGAGATAACACCTTTGTTACCGTGACGACCCGCCATTTTATCACCCGGTTGGATGTGACGTTTCACCGCAAGGTAAACTTTAACCACTTTTAACACGCCTGGTGCAAGGTCATCGCCTTTAATGATTTTCTTACGTTGTACTTCAAGTTTGTGTTCAAACTCTTTACGTAATTCTTCATATTGCTCAGCAAGCTGTTCTAATTGGTTTTGTTTTTCTTCATCAGAAATGGTTTGTTCTAACCATTTGGTGCGATCCATTTTATCTAATTGAGCCGCATCAATACCGCCAGCGATAAGGACATTACGTACACGCGCAAACAAGCCAGCTTCTAAGATTTCTAATTCATCAGAAAGGTCTTTTTTCGCTTGTTTTAACTGCATTTCTTCAATTTCTAATGCACGTTTGTCTTTTTCTACGCCATCACGGGTGAAGACTTGAACGTCAATTACAGTACCACTTACGCTGTTTGGTACACGTAATGAAGAGTCTTTCACATCAGATGCTTTTTCACCGAAGATTGCACGTAACAATTTTTCTTCTGGTGTTAATTGCGTTTCGCCTTTAGGGGTTACTTTACCGACTAAGATGTCACCACCTTTCACTTCAGCACCCACATAAACGATACCTGATTCATCCAATTTGCTTAATGCAGATTCACCCACGTTTGGAATATCCGCAGTGATTTCTTCAGAACCTAATTTAGTATCACGCGCCACACAAGATAATTCTTGAATGTGGATTGTCGTGAAGCGGTCTTGTTGTACAACACGCTCAGAAACCAACATTGAGTCTTCGAAGTTATAACCGTTCCAAGGCATGAACGCCACGCGGATATTTTGACCTAATGCTAATTCACCTAAATCTGTTGAAGGACCATCAGCTAAGACTTCACCACGGTTAATTGGATCGCCTAAATTCACACAAGGAATTTGGTTGATACACGTATTTTGGTTAGAACGGGTGTATTTAATTAAGTTATAAATATCGATACCCGCTTCACCTGCTACGGTTTCGTCTTCATTTACTTTGATAACGATACGAGACGCATCAACGTATTGAACTGTACCACCACGTTTCGCTACAACCGCCACACCTGAGTCAAGTGCGATTGGTTTTTCCATACCTGTACCCACTAACGGCTTATCTGCACGTAAAGTAGGGACTGCTTGACGTTGCATGTTCGCACCCATTAAGGCACGGTTCGCATCATCATGCTCTAAGAATGGAATTAACGCTGCAGCCACAGATACCACTTGTTGGGTTGAAACGTCCATATAATGAATTTCTTCTGGTTTATAAAGACCAGATTCACCACGTTCACCACGAGCAGTAACGAATGCATCTGTAAAGCGATTGTTCTCATCAAGGTTTGAGTTCGCCTGTGCAATGATGTAGTTTGCTTCATCAATTGCAGATAAGTATTCGATTTCTTCGGTTACTTGGCCATTCACTACTTTACGATATGGGGTTTCTAAGAAACCGTAATCGTTAGTACGAGCAAACGCAGAAAGTGAGTTGATCAAACCGATGTTTGGACCTTCAGGGGTTTCAATTGGACATAAACGACCATAGTGGGTGTTATGTACGTCACGAACCTCAAAGCCTGCGCGTTCACGCGTTAAACCGCCTGGACCTAATGCAGAAATACGACGTTTGTGTGTCACTTCTGATAATGGGTTGTTTTGGTCCATGAATTGAGAAAGTTGTGAAGAACCAAAGAATTCTTTCACTGCCGCAGAAATTGGTTTTGGATTAATTAAGTCTTGTGGCGTGATCGCATCTAAATCGCCTAAAGATAAACGCTCTTTAACCGCTCTTTCTACACGGACCAAACCAATACGGAATTGGTTTTCTGCCATTTCACCCACAGAACGAATACGACGGTTACCCAAGTGATCGATATCATCCACTTCACCACGACCATTACGGATGTCGATAAGTTTTTTCATCACACGAATGATATCGTCGTTACTTAAAATACCCGTACCCTCGCCTTCAGGAATACCTAACGAGCGATTAAACTTCATACGACCTACTGCAGATAAATCATAACGTTCTGCAGAGAAGAATAAGTTATTGAATAACGCTTCTGAAGATTCTGGTGTAGGTGGTTCACCTGGACGCATCATACGATAGATTTCATATAATGCACTTACACGATCGTAAGTTGGATCAACACGTAATGTCTCAGAAATATATGGACCGTAATCTAAGTCATTGGTGAATAATGTTTCGATCACTTTATAGCCTGCTTGCGATAATTTCGCTAACACTTCTAAAGAAATCTCGCCATTTGCTGGGCAAATGATTTCACCAGATTCAAGATCAACGTAATCTTTCGCCGCAACTTTACCTGCGATATATTCAGTTGGCACTTCAACTTGTGTCACATTATCTTTTTCTAATGCTTTGATGTGACGAGCTGTAATACGACGACCGCGTTCTACATAGACTTTGCCATTTGCTTCAATATCAAATGTCGCCGTTTCACCACGTAAACGTTCTGGCACTAATTTCATTAATAATTTATTGCCAGCGATTTCGAAAGTTACTTTGTCGAAGAATAAGTTTAAGATTTCTTCAACGGTGTAACCTAACGCACGTAAAATAATGGTTGCCGGTAATTTACGACGACGGTCAATACGCGCATATAAGTTATCTTTTGGATCAAATTCGAAATCTAACCAAGAACCACGGTAAGGGATAATACGTGCGTTATAAAGCACTTTACCTGAAGAGTGTGTTTTACCTTTGTCAGAATCAAAGAATACGCCCGGGCTACGGTGTAATTGTGAAACGATAACACGCTCAGTACCATTGATAACAAAAGTACCGTTGTCAGTCATTAATGGGATTTCACCCATATATACTTCGCTTTCTTTAATGTCTTTGACTGCGCGTGATGAAGATTCTTTATCGTAGCTAACCAAACGTAATTTTACGCGTAAACCTGCTGCATAAGTTGAACCTCGAATTTGACATTCACGTACATCAAATTCCGGATCTTCTAAACGGTAATCAACATATTGTAATTCTGTATAGCCGTTATTGCTTACGATTGGGAATACAGAACGAAATGCAGCTTCTAAGCCTTGTTGACCTTCAGGATCTTTTTGAATGAATTTATCAAAAGAATCTAATTGGATGGTTAATAAATAAGGTACATTTAAAACTTGCGGACGTTTGCCGAAGTCTTTACGAATTCGTTTTTTCTCAGTATAGGAGTAACCCATTATTGGTTTTCCTCTGTAAATTTTAGTGAGACCGAGTTGATATAAAAAAGTGCGGTCAAATTGATTGACGCTTTTATTTATATCGGAGATTGACGCCGTTTCGGATACCGCACTCTGAACCTTACTTCTGTAGTGGGCTACTTAAATTAAAACGTCTGATTAATTTAAGTGGAAACAGATACCATTAAACGGAAAATGCCTATCTGTTTTTTTGTGCTGTTTTTGATAGCACAAAATGGCTGATGGTAAACCACCAGCCATTAAGCCTGAGAAACAGGACATAAGTAAATCAAAAATTATTTGATTTCTACTTTTGCACCAGCTTCTTCTAATTCTTTCTTAAGTGCTTCAGCTTCTTCTTTAGAAATGCCTTCTTTTAAGTTAGCTGGAGCAGATTCAACTAAGTCTTTAGCTTCTTTTAAGCCTAAACCAGTTGCACCACGTACTGCTTTGATAACTGCTACTTTGTTAGCACCAGCTTCAGCAAGAACTACGTCGAATTCAGTTTTTTCTTCTGCCGCTGCTGCTGCGCCACCAGCTGCTGGAGCTGCTGCTACTGCTGCTGCAGAAACGCCGAATTTTTCTTCCATCGCTGCGATTAATTCAACGATTTCAGTTACAGATTTAGAAGCAATCGCTTCAATGATTTGTTCGTTAGTTAATGACATAACAATCAATTCCTAAAATTAATAAAGTTAAATGAAGTAAGAAACGCTTAATGATTAAGCTGCTTCTTGTAATTTGTCGCGTAATGCCGCAAAAGTGCGAACAAGTTTGCCTGCCGCAGCTTCTTTCATTGTGCCCATTAAACGTGCAATTGCTTCTTCGTAAGTTGGTAATGTTGCTAAGAATTCAACATCTTGGATCTTACCTTCAAAGGCTGCACCTTTAATTTCAAACTTATCGTTTGCTTTAGCAAAATCTTTGAACAAACGTGCTGCTGCACCTGGGTGTTCATTAGAGAATGCGATAAGTGTTGGACCTACAAACGTATCTTGTAAGCATTCGAAATCAGTGCCTTCAACCGCACGACGTAATAAAGTATTACGAACAACGCGCATTGTTACACCAGCTTCACGAGCTGCTTTACGTAATTCAGTCATTTTATCAACAGTTACACCGCGAGAATCCGCGATTACTGCTGAAAGTGCACCTTTGGCTGCTTCATTTACTTCAGCAACAATTGCTTGTTTGTCTTGAAGATTTAATGCCATTGGCTTTTAGCTCCTGAATACACTCCGATTTCTCGGAATTAATTTACCTCATCGAAAGAGTTATCTTTCAGACTAGGACGACTTCGGTGCCCAGAAGCAAGAAATATTCTTATTCTGTTCACCATCTACGTAGGATTATTAAGACGATTATTGCTAACCATTCCCTACGGTCTTGGACGGGGCTTGAATAGGTCAAGCACCAACCAGAAATTTTACGCTAAGCGTAATTTAGGAGCGAGATTATAGTGATTAATCTCGCTCTTGTAAAGTCTATTGTAGAAAAAATCTGCAGATTTTAACCGCACTTTGCGATTATTTTCTTACAGCAATTGCTTCGATTTCCACACCTACATCTTTCGGTAATCGAGCGACTTCTACACAAGAACGTGCTGGGAAATTCGGATGATTATTTTCTTTAAAGAACTTCTCGTACTCTGCATTTACTGCAGCAAAATCATTCAGATCTTTCACAAACACTGTAGTTTTCACAATATCACCCACAGTCAAACCTGCTTGTTCAATAATCGCTTTCACATTCTCTAAAGATTGACGTGCTTGTGCCACAATATCTTTCGGCACTTCACCATTCGCCGGATTAACGGGAATTTGTCCAGATGTTAAAACTAAATTACCTAGATCTACCGCTTGAACATAAGGGCCGATTGCGGCTGGGGCTTTTTCTGTATGAATGATTTTAGTCATGATATTCTCCTTTAATCTTGACGTATAAACACGCTTGCTATCCTAACATATAAGTGTCTTAATCACTTATATGAGTATTCTTAATCAATCTCTTTTAATACATCATCAGAGAGTTCTTTCTGTGAACCTTCTTTCACTTTGCCATCATTTACTTTAAATTCTAAATTCTGATAATAAGCTTCGCGGAAAGTGACATAAGGATCTTGTGCTTGATTTAGCAACTCGGTTTGGTCCAATGTTTTCGAGCGTTTATCTACCGCTTGCACACCGTATTTCACAAGTGACCACGGACCACCTACCCAATTCCAGAACGGATAGGTATAAGCTGCATCAACTACAGCCCCCGTTAATTGACGAGGTGTCGTCGCATTATAGATAGGCAATACAATATAGGCTCCCGCATCTACACCATAGGTGCCCAATGTTTCACCAAAGCTACGTTGATCATAAACTTGTAATTCCTTGCTTGCACTTGCAAAGTCAAATAAACCACCGATACCAAAGGTTGAGTTAATCCAAAAACGGTTAAAGTGAACAAAGGCTTTTTTCGGCTCACCTTCTAATAAACGGTTAACAAAGCTCACTGGCTCATCTAAGTTATTTGCCACATTGGATAAACCTTTTGTGACTGGTGTCGGCACGTAATCACGCCAACCTTTTGCTGCAGGTTCCAACACATAACGATCCATGACTTTATAGTTAAAATCAAACATCGTACGGTTAAAACTTTCTAATTTATCATTGCGTTCACCATCAGCTTTGGTTGCACAACCTGTTAAAACAGCCGTTGCCATTAAGCCTACCGCAAGTAAAGGTGCTTTTTTCATTCCACTCTCCTATTACAAAAAATTGTCTTTATTCTAACCAACTTGAAAGATAACTACAAAAGAATTTATTTCAACCTTTGGATTGCTCTTTCTATTAGCTATTATTGAAATCGTATTTTGTAGTTTTCAAAAAATCACTTTTGTTCCCTGTATAAACAAAAAGTGCGGTTATTTCTAACCGCACTTTCTTAATCTATTTAAATTAAAGTTTTGCTGAAAGCATCGCTTCTAATTTCTCTTGGTCAACTGCAAATTTGCGAATCCCCTCTGCTAATTTTTCGACAGCCATCGCATCGCTGTTATGTTGCCAGTAGAACTCTGCTTCAGTTAATGGTTGAGGTTTCGCTTTTACTTCACCTTTGTAGTCTAGTTTACGTACAAGTGCGGTTGAATTTTCTTGTAATTCTTTGAGTAAAGCAGGAGCAATAGTTAAACGGTCACAACCTGCTAATTCAATAATTTCACCTACATTACGGAAACTTGCGCCCATCACCACCGTTTTATAACCATATTCTTTGTAGTAGTTATAAATTTTGGTTACAGAAATTACACCTGGGTCTTCTGCCGGAGCATATTCTTTTTTGTCGGTATTTGCTTTATACCAGTCTAAAATACGACCGACGAATGGCGAAATTAAATAAACACCCGCTTCAGCACATGCACGAGCTTGCGCTTCGGAGAATAATAAGGTTAAGTTACAGTTAATCCCTTCTTTTTCAAGAATTTCTGCCGCACGGATACCTTGCCATGTTGAAGCAATTTTGATCAAGATACGATCATTTGAAATACCTGCCGCATTATAAAGTGCGATAAGTTTACGTGCTTTTTCAACGGTTGCTTGGGTATCGTAAGAAAGGCGCGCATCTACTTCTGTTGAAATGCGTCCTGGGACAATTTTTAAAATTTCTAAGCCGATGTTTACCGCTAATTTATCTTCTGCATCAATTAATTGTTGCGCTTTGTCTGAACTTTTCGCTTTTGCATAAGCAACCGCTTCATCAATTAATGGGGCATATTGTGGTAATGCTGAAGCACTTAAAATTAAAGATGGGTTTGTTGTTGCATCTTGTGGTTGGTATTTTTTGATTGCATCAATATCGCCAGTATCCGCTACGACGACGGTCATATTACGAAGTGAATCTAACTGTGTTGTCATTGTATTCTCCTTGAATGGACTTGTTTAAATCTAATCGGGTTACGATAGCACAATTAACTTTAAAAGGGCAATTTATCCAGGAAAATATTTACAATAGGAAAAACCGATACATCCTAGATATCCCCTCTCATATCATCATTTTTAGCAATTTTTTTAGCGATTTATTAGACACAAATCACAAAACTCAATTTTTCTTCAAATAATTTCCTGACAAATCTTTACAAAAATGAATTTTTGAGCTAATAAGTGGAAGACTCTTTATAAAAATATCGCCTAATGACAAGGAGGCTCAAATGCAACACAAACTACTCTTCTCTGCAATCGCTCTTGCTCTTTCCTATTCTGCGCAAGCAGTTATAGTGCCTGAGGGAACGCAATTAGATGAAAAACAACATATCGTCATCAATAACGGAGCTGAACCACAAAGTTTTGACCCACAAAAAACCGAAGGTGTACCCGAATCTAACGTTGCTTATCAATTACTTGAAGGCCTCGTCACCTCAGACTCTGAGGGTAAACTTCAACCTGGCGTGGCTGAAAGTTGGGAAAATACGCCTGACTTTAAAACTTGGACATTCCATTTACGTAAAGATGCCAAATGGTCAAATGGTGATCCCGTTACCGCAAACGATTTTGTGTTTGCTTGGCGTCGTTTAGTGGATCCTGCAACTGCTGCGCCTTACGCAAGTTACCTAAGTTATTTACAAGTTGAAAATGCGCAAGACATCATCGACGGCAAGAAAAAACCGGCTGAATTAGGGGTTGAAGCAAAAGATGATTATACCTTTGTAGTTCATGCGACCAATCCTGTGCCTTATGCTGTCAGTTTAACGACTCACCAATCCTTATTGCCATTACCACAAAAAGTAGTCGAAAAATTGGGTGATGCATGGGTGAAAAAAGAAAACTATGTAGGTAACGGTGCGTATAAACTGGCTAACCACATCATTAACGAAAAAATCGAATTTGAACGTAACCCACTCTACTGGAACGATAAGGAGACTGTAATTAACAGTGCAACATTCCTTGCGATTGAAAACCCTAGTACCGATGTGGCGCGTTATCGTGCAGGCGATTTAGATATAACGAGCTACGCCTTACCGCCAGAACAATTCGCTAAATTACAAAAAGAGTTACCTGGTGAAGTATTCACGACACGAACTCTTGCGACCTATTCTTACGAGTTAAACAATAAGAAAGCGCCTTTTGATAACGTGAATGTTCGTAAAGCCTTGAACTTATCCCTTGATCGTAATGTGATCACCGATAAAGTTTTAGGCCAAGGTCAAACACCAACCTATGTGTTTACCCCAACTTACATCGAAGAAGGTCACCTCATTCAACAACCTGCTTATTCAAAAGAACCAATGGCACAACGTAATGAAGAAGCCATTAAACTCTTAGAGGAAGCCGGTTACAGCAAAGCGAATCCGTTGAAATTCAGTATTCTTTACAATACCAATGAAAACCACAAAAAAGTGGCCATTGCTGCGGCATCTATGTGGAAAGCGAACACCAAAGGTTTGATTGATGTGAAATTAGAAAACCAAGAGTGGAAAACTTACATTGATAGCCGTCGTGCAGGTCGTTACGATGCGGCACGTGCAGGATGGAATGCGGATTACAACCAAGCAACAACATTCGGCAACTATTTCTTATCTAATTCGAGTAACAATACCGCGAAATATGCGAACCCTGAATACGATAAAGCCATCGCTGAATCTTATGTTGCAACGGATGCGGAAGGACGTGCAAAAGCCTACGCGAAAGCCGAAGAAATTCTTGCAAAAGATTTCGGTATCGTGCCAATCTTTAACTATGTGAATCCTCGCTTAGTGAAACCTTACGTAAAAGGCTATTCAGGCAAAGATCCACAAGATCACATTTACTTACGCAACCTTTATATTATTAAACATTAATTCGTTGCTCGTATTTAAGTGCGGTTAAAAATTATCGTGTTTTTTGACCGCACTTTTCGCCCATTTTGGTTGGAGTTGTTATGCTCAAGTTTATTTTTAAACGGCTGTTGGAAGCCTTGCCAACGCTGTTTATTTTGATTACTTTTTCTTTCTTTTTGATGCGTCTCGCCCCTGGCAGCCCGTTCACTTCTGAACGTGCTTATCCGCCAGAAGTCATGGCTAATATCGAAGCGAAGTATCATTTAAATGAACCATTATATAAACAATATTTCCTTTATTTAGAAAATCTTTCCAAAGGCGATTTTGGTCCCTCTTTTAAATATAAAGACCAATCAGTCAATGATTTAATCGCGTCAGCTTTCCCTGTTTCCATAAAATTGGGAATGGTGGCCTTCGCCTTTGCAGTCGTGTTAGGGGTAACAGCAGGCACGCTCGCCGCGCTCAATCAAAATAGCCGTTGGGATTATATTTTGATGAGTTTCTCGATGCTTGGGGTCATTATGCCAAGCTTTGTCTTTGCTCCAGTCTTGGTGCTGATTTTCGCCATTTATTTAGGATGGCTACCAGCTGGCGGTTGGAATGGCGGTACCGCCATGTATATGATCTTACCTGTAGCCTCCTTAACTATCGCTTACGTTGCAGGGATTGCGCGTATCATGCGTGGCTCGATGATTGAAGTGTTACATTCCAACTTTATTCGAACCGCCAAAGCTAAAGGACTTTCCACGTCGAGAATCATTTTAAAACATGCTTTGCGCCCCGCACTTTTACCTGTGATTACCTATTTAGGCCCTGCTTTCGTAGGGATTATTACCGGCTCAATGGTCATCGAAAGTGTATTTGGTTTACCTGGCATGGGGTTATTATTTGTAAACGGCGCATTAAACCGCGATTATTCTTTAGTTTTGAGCCTCACCATTTTAGTGGGGACATTAACCATTTTATTTAATGCGATTGTGGATATTTTATACGCCATCATCGATCCAAAAATTCGTTATTAAGGATAAGTTATGACAGATTATCGTACTCAGCCGATTAATCAGAAAAATGCGGATTTTGTGGAACAAGTGGCTGACCGTATTGAAGAAATGCAACTCGAAGGCCGCAGTCTATGGCAAGATGCGAAACGCCGTTTTTTCCGCAACAAAGCGGCCGTTGTCAGTCTAATTATTTTGGCATTTATTATTATATTTATTACCGTAGCGCCTTGGTTCTTCCCATTTACTTATGAAGATACCGATTGGAATATGATGAGCGCCGCACCAACAATGGAAGGCTATCACTTCTTCGGTACCGATGCCTCGGGTCGAGACTTGTTGGTACGCACTGCTATCGGTGGACGCATTTCCTTATTGGTCGGTATTGCTGGTGCTTTCATTTCCGTGACTATCGGCACAATTTATGGTGCAATTTCTGGTTATGTAGGCGGTAAAACAGATATGTTAATGATGCGCTTTTTGGAAATTCTTAGCTCATTTCCATTTATGTTTTTCGTGATTTTGTTGGTGACTCTTTTTGGCCAAAACATTTTCTTAATTTTTATCGCAATCGGAGCCATTGCTTGGCTTGGTCTTGCACGTATCGTACGCGGACAAACGCTCAGCCTAAAAAATAAAGAATTCGTCGAAGCCGCCATCGTTTGTGGCGTACCTCGTCGCCAAATCATTTTGAAGCACATTATTCCGAATGTATTGGGCTTAGTGGCAGTTTACGCCTCGCTTGAAGTACCTGGACTCATTCTATTTGAATCATTCTTAAGTTTCTTAGGCTTAGGAACTCAAGAGCCAATGAGTAGTTGGGGTGCACTCTTAAGTGATGGTGCTGCGCAAATGGAAGTCTCGCCTTGGTTATTAATTTTCCCGGCATTTTTCCTTTGCCTTACTCTATTTTGTTTTAACTTTATCGGTGACGGGTTGCGTGATGCACTCGATCCGAAAGATAGATAGGAGCGAATCATGAATCCTTTATTAGATGTAAAAAATCTCTATGTTCGCTTCAAAACACCGGATGGTGTCGTCACAGCAGTGAATGATTTAAACTTCACGCTCAATGCTGGAAGCACGCTCGGTATTGTAGGCGAAAGTGGCTCAGGCAAGTCACAAACAGCCTTTGCTTTAATGGGGTTATTGGCAGCCAACGGTGAAGTGGAAGGCTCTGCCATTTTTGAAGGTAAAGAATTAGTTAATTTACCGAATACTGAATTGAATAAAATCCGCGCCGAGCAAATTTCCATGATTTTCCAAGATCCAATGACATCGCTAAATCCTTACATGAAAATCGGTGAACAACTCATGGAAGTGCTGCAATTACATAAGGGTTATGATAAACAAACTGCCTTTGCCGAATCCGTGAAAATGTTAGATGCAGTTAAAATGCCAGAAGCCAAAAAACGCATGGGCATGTATCCGCACGAATTTTCAGGCGGTATGCGCCAACGGGTGATGATTGCGATGGCCTTACTATGTCGCCCCAAACTACTCATTGCTGATGAACCAACCACTGCTTTGGATGTGACCGTTCAAGCACAAATTATGACCTTATTAAATGAGTTAAAACGCGAATTTAATACTGCGATTATTATGATTACCCATGATCTTGGTGTGGTGGCAGGTATCTGCGATCAAGTTATGGTGATGTATGCTGGACGAACCATGGAATACGGCACAGCGGAACAAATTTTCTATCATCCGACTCATCCTTATTCCATTGGCTTAATGGATGCGATTCCTCGCTTAGACGGCAAGGAAGAACACCTAGTGACCATTCCAGGCAATCCACCAAATTTGCTGCATTTGCCAAAAGGTTGCCCGTTCTCACCACGTTGCCAATTTGCTACCGAACAATGCCAAACTGCGCCAAAACTGACCGCATTTAATCACAGTCAATTACGTAATTGTTGGTTACCTACGGAGAAATTCACCCTATGACAGCCTCAAATAACAAAGAATTACTCCTTGAAGTCAATCACTTAGGTGTAAGTTTTAAAATCAAAAATGATAAATCCCTTTTCTTTGCCAAACCGCAAACCTTAAAAGCAGTAAAGGATGTCTCCTTTAAACTTTATGCAGGTGAAACCCTTGGCGTAGTAGGTGAATCTGGTTGCGGTAAATCCACACTTGCACGCGCTATTATCGGTTTAGTCGAAGCGAGTGAAGGGGAAATCTTGTGGCTTGGTAAAAATTTACGAAAACAATCAGCGAAACAATGGAAAGAAACGCGTAAAGATATTCAAATGATTTTCCAAGATCCGCTCGCCTCTCTCAATCCGCGAATGAATATTGGTGAAATCATTGCTGAGCCATTAAAGATCTACCAACCGCACTTAAGCGCCGCTGAAGTGAAAGAAAAAGTGCAAGCTATGATGTTGAAAGTCGGGCTTTTACCAAACTTGATTAACCGCTATCCACATGAATTTTCTGGAGGACAATGTCAGCGTATCGGTATTGCTCGAGCGTTAATCATTGAGCCGAAAATGATCATTTGTGATGAGCCCGTTTCTGCGTTAGATGTATCGATTCAGGCACAGGTGGTGAATCTATTGAAATCCCTACAAAAAGAAATGGGACTTTCCTTAATTTTCATTGCCCACGATCTAGCCGTGGTAAAACACATTTCTGACCGCGTATTAGTCATGTATTTAGGCAATGCTATGGAATTAGGCAGTGATGAGGAAGTTTATAACAACACTAAACATCCTTATACCAAAGCCTTAATGTCTGCAGTTCCGATTCCCGATCCGAAATTGGAACGCAATAAATCCATCGAATTGCTTGAAGGTGATTTGCCTTCGCCAATTAATCCACCGTCTGGTTGCGTGTTCCGAACTCGCTGCCTGAAAGCTGATGAAAATTGTGCGAAACAAAAACCACCTTTCACCAGCCAAAACAACAACCATTTTGTGGCTTGTTTGAAAGTCTTATAAAACAAAAAGTGCGGTCAAAATTCACCGCACTTTTTACTTTTACAATCCTAACTTTTCTTCGATTACTTTAGCCAAATCATCTAACATCGCATAACGCTTGCGATACATGGAGCGCTTTTTACTCGGTACATCATCAAGATTTCTATCTATTTCTAAAGGCAATTCCCAGTAATCTTTCAACTGTCCACCTGATTCAGCAAAAATCGCATCATAATCTACAACATAATGAGAGCTTTGAATAAAACGCGATTTATTTTGATATTTTTGAGGAATACCTAACAATTGATTAAAGCCCAACACTTTCGTCAATGCTTTCATCGTTTCCACCATCAAATAAGCAGGGCGCAAACCATAACAAGTTTTTGTGAGTTGCTTTACCATCTCTTTAGAATCTTCAAAATTAGGTCCCTGCACCACAGAAATAAGCAATGCCTCACCAAGTTTGGCAAAAGTAAGCAAATACACTAATTCATTACGTGGTTTATGCCATAACTCTAGTACCCAATAACCTTCCATCGGTTGGTGCGTGGTCATCGACAATGTCATCTCAAAATCAGGAATCACTTCACCAAAACTTAATGACGTTTTATAAATTGGTGTTGAAAGTGCGGTCAATTTTTCAGGTAAAAAAAGTAGATTGTCGCAAATAGCTTGGAAACGCTGTTTACTATTAAAACGTTTATCTAAAAAGCGATAAACTAACGGATAACTATAATCTGCATGTTCATTTAATAACGTCACAAGAAAAGGATGCTGGTTAATAAATTGCTCAAATTGAGCAATTAATCTACGGTGTAAAAAAGCGCGAAGACGATAACGTAAACGCTTAAGCGCATAAGAACGCCCAGGTCTATCGGGATAAACGGCTTCCGCTTTTGGCCAGCGATATTGCTTCTCTTGAGATTCCATAGCTATTAATATAATTAAAGAGGCTTTAAATCATGCAAAGCGCGCATTCTCTCATAATTTCAGCAATTTTTCTATTTGTGGTATGCTAGGACCAATTGATGAAAGGAACAATTATGTCTGAAATTAAACTGAATTATCATAAAACGCATTTTCTCACGAGTGCCCCCAATATTCGTTCTATCCCAGAAGATACAGGGATTGAAATTGCTTTTGCGGGACGCTCAAATGCAGGAAAATCAACCGCACTTAATGCATTAACCAATCAAAAAAGCTTAGCTCGAACCTCTAAAACACCTGGTCGTACGCAGCTCATCAACCTTTTTGAGGTAGAGCCGAATTGTAAACTAGTGGACTTACCTGGCTATGGTTATGCTGCTGTTCCTGAAAAAATGAAAATCGAGTGGCAAAAATCCCTTGGGGAATATTTGCAAAAACGCGAATGTTTAGGTGGCCTTGTTGTTTTAATGGATATTCGCCATCCTTTAAAAGATCTCGACCAACAAATGATCGAATGGGCTGTTTCTGCTGATTTACCGGTTATGTTACTTTTAACCAAGGCGGATAAACTCAGTCAAAGTGCACGTAGCAAACAAGTAAAAATGGTACGCGAAGCCATTTTACCCTTCCAAGGTGATATTCAAGTTGAAGCCTTTTCCGCACAAAACAAAATTGGCATTGATAAATTGGCTGCCAAGTTAGATAGTTGGTTTGCGCCACTTTTCTCGTAGTTTTTTATCAAGAAAAAGTAATTTCTGCGATCAAGATCGCAAAAAAAGCACAGGATGCATGATTTCATTCTGTGCTTTTTTTATAGTGCGAAAATCTAATTATTTTTGACCGCACTTTAAGGAATCTGAATGTCTCTTGCCATTGTTTATAGCCGTGCCTCAATGGGCGTACAAGCTCCTCTTGTTACCATTGAGGTACACTTAAGTAACGGAAAGCCTGGATTTACCTTAGTTGGTCTACCCGAAAAAACCGTAAAAGAAGCGCAAGATCGTGTAAGAAGTGCATTAATGAATGCCCAGTTCAAATATCCTGCTAAACGCATCACCGTCAACCTTGCACCAGCCGATTTACCCAAAGAAGGGGGACGATTTGATTTACCTATTGCAATCGGTATTTTAGCCGCTTCAGATCAACTTGATGGCAGCCGTTTAAAACAGTTTGAATTCGTTGGTGAACTTGCATTAACAGGTGAATTACGTGGTGTACACGGCGTGATTCCCGCCATTTTAGCGGCACAAAAAGCGAAACGAGCCCCCATTATCGCTTATCAAAATGCCAATGAAGCTTCACTTGTCTCAGAGCAAGAGACTTATTTCGCTAAAAGCCTTTTGGAAGTCGTACAATTCTTAAATAATCAAGAAAAATTACCTTTGGCCTCATTACTCGCACAAGAAAGTGCGGTCGGATTTTCAGCTAAAAATCACTTAGATTTGACCGATATTATTGGTCAGCAACATGCTAAACGAGCTCTGACAATAGCTGCCGCTGGTCAACATAATCTACTCTTTTTAGGACCACCTGGGACGGGTAAAACCATGCTGGCAAGTCGTCTCACTGCATTGCTACCTGAAATGACGGATTTAGAAGCGATTGAAACCGCTTCAGTTACGAGCTTAGTACAAAATGAATTAAATTTTCATAACTGGAAACAACGTCCGTTTCGAGCGCCACATCATAGTGCCTCATTACCTGCCTTAGTAGGTGGAGGAACCATTCCAAAACCAGGCGAAATATCGCTCGCACATAACGGTGTACTTTTTCTTGATGAACTACCAGAATTTGAACGTAAAGTGCTTGATGCACTTCGCCAGCCATTAGAAAGTGGAGAAATTATTATTTCGCGTGCTAATGCGAAAATCCAGTTCCCCGCTCGCTTTCAACTCGTTGCTGCGATGAATCCAAGTCCAACGGGTCATTACACTGGAACACATAATCGCACCTCGCCACAGCAAGTGATGCGTTATTTAAATCGACTTTCGGGGCCGTTTTTAGATCGTTTTGATTTATCCATTGAAGTACCTCTTCTGCCACAAGGTAGCTTACAGAATACAGGGGATAGAGGTGAGACAAGCCAACAAGTACGAGAAAAAGTCTTAAAAGTAAGGGAAATCCAGCTTGCTCGAGCCGGTAAAATCAATGCGTATCTTTCAAGCAAAGAAATTGAACGAGACTGTAAATTACAAGATAAAGATGCATTATTCCTTGAGAATGCACTGAATAAGCTTGGACTTTCAGTGAGAGCCTATCATCGGATTTTAAAAGTCTCACGTACGATTGCTGATTTAAATGGTGAAAAAGAGATACAACAATCTCATTTAGCAGAAGCGCTAGGATATCGGGCCATGGATCGATTGCTACAGAAATTATCTAGCACTTAAAAAAATAAAAGGGCGAATAATCGCCCTTTTTTATCTTCTATTCTTAATAATAAGAATGTTCACCACGTTGGTGTTCTGTTACATCTCGTGCGCCTTTGAGTTCATTTGGGAAAAGTGCGACCAATTGTTTCTCTACACCATCTTTTAAGGTGACATCAACCATTGAGCAACCGTTACAGCCGCCACCGAATTGTAGAACAGCATAACCATCATCAGTAATTTCAATTAACGTAATTTTACCGCCATGGCTGGCTAATTGTGGGTTGATTTGTGTTTGGATCACATACTCTACGCGCTCAATTAAAGGCGCATCATCTGCAACTTTACGCATTTTGGCGTTAGGTGCTTTTAAAGTAAGCTGAGCACCTAGCTCTTCGGTTACATAATCAATTTCCGCATCTTCTAAAAACGGTAAGCTGATTTCATCTACAAATGCAGAGAACGTATCGTACTTCATTTCAGTATCAGTCGCTTCAACTGAATTTGGCGGGCAATAAGACACGCCACATTCTGCTCCAGGTGTACCCGGATTCACGACAAAAATACGAATATTTGTACCTTCTTCTTGTGTATCTAAAAGTTTCCGAAAATGTGCTTGTGCAGCATCTGAAATAAAAATTTGTTCCATAAATAAAGTCCTAATACTTGATGCAATATATCAAGAATGATACTCCTATACGGCAATTTTTTCTACATTTATTCCTATTTTTATAGATATAGATAAATCCTATCTTTAAAAATTTAGGCTCTCGCTAAGCCCCACACTTGTATTTCTTTTACACCTAATTTTCGAAGTTGTTTAGCTATCTCTGCCAACGTTGAACCAGTTGTAATCACATCATCCACCAACGCAACACGTTCATAAGGAAAAGGCTTTTGGGTATTCACTGCAAAAGCATTTTTAAGATTGTGTCGTCGATCTTTCGCCGTTAAACCTCGTTGAGTGTGGGTATGTTTAATCCGTTTCACCACATGATGACAGTTAGGCACATCACACCAGCGACTTAACCAGTTTGCTAATAAATCAGCCTGGTTGTAGCCCCGTTGCCATTGCCGAAAATGATATAACGGTACGGGAATAATCGCCTGTGGCAGAGAGAGCCCATGCGTTCGTCTTGCCTCTCGCACCGCAAGATAAAGCAAACGCGATAAACTGCGATCTAACCAAAACTGTTTTTGGAATTTAAAACGATGAATAAGTGAAGAAAGCGGTTCGAGGTAATGCCCAATAATCACAATACGATCCCAAGCGGGTTCATTTCTCAAACAATGTCCACAGCCCATTGCATAATGCTGCAAGGGTGAACCACATCGCCCACAATAAGGGAAAGTTTTAATTTTCTTTTGGCATCGACTGCACAATCCATTTCGACCGAGATGAATAGATCGCTTGCAATGCACACAGCTAAATTGAAAAAAATGAGAAAACATGAGAGAAATTGACAGCACTTTATTTTTTTGCTTTTTCAACTTGCTTAAAATGCTTTTCTTTCTTAGCCATTTCCATTCTTTCACCTTGTTTCAAAATATGAGGGGTCACAAAAATCACGAGTTCTCGTTTTTGATGACGTTCGCTTTCCTTACTAAATAAGCGTTTAATACCTGGAATATCACCCAATAATGGTACTTTATCGACACCTTTCGTGATCGTATCGTGGAATACACCACCCAATACAATCGTTTCCCCATCTTTGGCAAACACTTGCGTATTAATTTCTTGTTTATCAATGGATACCACTTCATTTTGCCCGTAAGCCACACGATTTCCAGGCGAGTTTTGACTCACTAATAAATCCAATAAAATATTATTATCCTTCGAAATATGCGGTGTGACTTCCAATCCTAAGACGGCCTCGCGAAACTCCACTGACTGCGTATCATTTTTCCCATTCGTCACTACATAAGGAATTTCTGTCCCTTGTTTGATGCTTGCACTTTTCTTGTTGGTCGTAAGTAAGCGAGGGCTTGCAATAATTTCTACGTTATTTTCACGTTCAAGTGCAGTCAATTCTAAATCTAACAATCGACCATTAATTTTAGCGACTTGAAGAGCTAATGAGCCTGCTGGCGTGACCGTTGTCGCAAAATTCACGTTTAAATTATTACTGATATCACTAAAGCCATTCGCATCTAGACTGCCACTCACTCGATGGGCTGCCTCAGTAGGATTAAAAATGCCCCAACGAACACCTAATTCTTTAAGGCTTTCATCGGTAATCGTCACAATACGTGCTTCAATCACAATTTGTTCAATGGGTTTATCCAGTTCTGCAATTAATTTTTTGATATTTTTTATAGAACGAGCATCATCCTGAATCAGTAATACATTGCTTCGGTCATCAAATGTAATTGTGCCGCTAGGTGAAAGTAAGGAACCGCTACCTGTGGTTAAGGATTTCATCACATCAGAGGCCTTGGCAAAATGCAGTTTAACCGTTGTACTCACAAGTGGTGTTTCACTAGGTAAACTTTCTCCGCTAATCGCCATAGGTTCTGTCATTTTCTCTGCATATTGTTCATGTTGAGAAGGCTTACCCAAATAATAAATATCATTTTCTTGATAAAAAGAGAGCCCCTTTATCTTTGCCACAGAACGCAATAAACGATCAAAATCTACGTTATCTAATTGTAATGAAAGCGTTCCTTCTAGCTCATCATCAATCATTAAATTAGTATTTTGCTCAAGGGCTAGTTGTTGGAGTGTTGCCACCATGGGAGCTTGTTTTAAGCGAAGTGAAAATACGCGATTTTCTGCCACTGAATAAGTTGTCCATAGGATCAAAAAACACATTAAAAACTGACCGCACTTTGTTTTTATTTTCTGCTTTATCATTTTAAAATCTCATTATAATTGAGGTCGTTTGTTCACATTGCCCTGCTTTATAACCTTGAAGCGTCACGCTGTTTTTACTCACTTTTTCGATTAAATAGCCTTCTTTTCCAATCCTCTGCCCGACTTGCACAGACAGAATATGCCCATCATCATTAAATAACACCTCTGCCTGTTTACCATATTGCACGACTCCCACAATATGTAGCTGAGCCAATGGGCGTTCCTCCGCCAGTCTCGGCTCCGAATACACGCAAGCCGACACCGGCGGTAGGGTGAGCCCCTCTTTTAGATATTCGGTTTGTTCTCTTTGTTTACGATCAAAAGGATCTTGCGAAAATGCTGATACAGAAAAAAACGCTATCAAGATTAAGAAAAGCTTTTTCATTATTTGTCCTTATTTAATTGGAAAATTAACTCACATGTAATAGAAGCATTTTCCTCTTCATCTAATTTCTCAATGTTTAATTGAGTTAAAGAAAGTGTAGGAACATCGTTTAAAAGTGCGGTCAAAAATTGCTGTAAATTGACAAAATAGCCTTGCAATGACAAATGCAACAAAGTATGTTGAGAAAAATCCCAACGTAAATCCAACGCTCGAAGTCGCCCATTTAACAACGCCTGTACATGCTGATTAATCGGCAACACAGAATTAGCTAATTCTGGAGAAAGTTGTCGGCTGTCTGACTTTTGCCTTAAGGTTTGTAAAATCCTTTCCTGTTTATCCCACTCTTGCTGCTGCAAACTCAATTCTGCGTCAAGTCGATGTCGTTCATTGCTATTTTCAACGTAACGAAAAACAGGTAAAAAGATGACCGCACTTAATGCACTCAACCAAAAAGCAGCATGGACCATTTGAGGTAATCGAAGCCATCTCCCAAACCAACTTTGTGCACTTTTTTGAACAAGCTCGTTGATAAAGTTCCTCATTGCACAGACTCCGATAAATGAATATCAAATTGAAAAAATAACTGCTGTTGCACTGGCTGAAACTTAGTTAAGTTAACCTCTGTAAAATGGCGTTTGAGAAATTGATGTATCTCCTCAAACTCTTGTTGGCTTTCTGTCATGCCTGAAAGGACAACTTGCTTCGCATTGAGCGTAAATTCATCTAACTCGCCCTGTTTTAATGGCAGCTCACTTAATAAATTAAGCAGGCGATACACATATTCTGTATCCATTTCTGTCAGTTCATTCATTTCTTTCAGACTACTTTGTAGTTGTTGAACCTGAATGCGTTTCTGATGGACTTGATGAGTTATTTGTGTCAGTTTTTCTTTTGTCTGATTTAGGGTTTGCGCTTGTTGCTCATTAAGCTGATTCAATCCAACGACAATCAAAACAGAGCAAGCTAGCCAAATTAAACCTTGCCACATAAAACAACGAAAGGCCTTTTGATGTTGTTCTAAGCGCCAAGGCAATAAATTAAGGCTAAACATCACCACTCTCCCGATTAACTAAAGGCAAAATTGCGGTCGTTTTTGAGGATAAATCCACTAGCTTTAAATCGGTTTGCCACAGTGCATTACCTAAGGCGATGAAAGGAAAATCTGTTTCGATACGCTGCCAATCCTGAGGCTGTAATTCGATTGTGTCTGAATTCAACATATCGGGCGTTTGATACACATAAATCTGTTCTATCGTTTCAGGAAAACGCTGGATAAATTGTTGATAAAGTTCGGATAAATCACCTTGAGATTGCAAAACTTGTCGTTGTTGTAAGCGTTCACAAACGGCGAGACATCCTTGTTGATCTTGATATAGAAATAAGGTGTTAATCGGCTTTTGACCTAAAATGGCATAAAATGCACGTAAAACACTGTGATTCAGTAAATCAAGTGCGGTCAATTTTAACGGTAAATATTTTGCCAATTCTGCATTGGCGCTTTCTTGTCGAATAGCCGTGATATCCAAACGAAAACCTTGTTTTAATGGCGTGGTCAGATAATCAAACCATAATTCATCCAAAGGAATCGGTAATTCTTTTTGCAAAATAAAACGACATTGTTGTTCACATTCCTGGGCATTAAGTGTTTGTGGTAGAATGAGCGTTTTAGACCAAGTTAAGTGGGGCGAAATGGCGCCAACAAAACAGCATTGACTGTTTTTTTGTGGCAAATGAGGCAATAACTGGGAAAAAATATCTTTTTGTTGCGTATTTAAGCAAATTGATTGAACTTTGTGTAATTCATCTAGCCAAACAAAATAGAGGTTATCTTGTTGTTTACTCACACCAATTTGTTGTTTTTGCTGCTTTCTATTGGCAATTCCCATATTCTTTCCTATTCTTTAAGGGATTAATCTTTTATACTTAGCAGCCAAAATCATAATTTTGATTTTTTGAATATTCATTAAACCAGAGAGAATTTTACGATGCGGATCGCAAAATTAATATTAAGTACCCTATTTACGATATGTATACTGGGGTTAGTCGCCGGTGGTGTACTGTATTTTCACTTAAAATCCTCCTTACCATCGGTAGAAAGCCTAAAAACCGTCGAGTTACAACAACCGATGCAAATTTATACGGCTGATGGCAAATTGATCGGGTGAAATTCTACAAAACCGGCGAAGAAGTGATTCCGGGTATGGTATCCAAACCGAGTCCTGGTCATACGCCTGGGCACAATGGCATCGAGTTCACTTCAAAAGGACAAACCATGCTGGTTTGGGGCGATTTGATGCACAACCACACACTGCAAATGCTTGATCCCGAAATCGCCATTGAGTTTGACAGCGACCCCAAACAGGCACGCGCCAGCCGCCAAGCCGCGCTCAAAGATGTTGCCACACGTAAAATCTGGATAGCTGGCGCACATATGCCCTTCCCCGGCATCGGACACATCCGTGCCGAAAGCAACGGCAGCTATACTTGGGTGCCGGTGGAATATACCCCGATCGAAATCGACGGCAAAGTGCAATAAATTAACAAAAACCGACCGCACTCTTCTTAGAGGAAGCCGTCAAATGACGACTTTTTTGTGTTACGGCAATTTTCCTTTATAATACGAAAAATTTTTATGAATTAACAAAGGCAGGAATTATGGCGGTAGAAGCAGCTGACGGCGATTTATTGCACGTGGTGGAGTTATTGGGGGCGGCGGTAGTTGCCGTGCCGTTATTTAAACGTTTAGGTCTAGGCTCGATTCTGGGTTATTTGGCTGCGGGGCTGGTTATCGGACCCTTCGGATTAAAGCTCATTACCGATTCCCACGCTATTTTGCATATTGCGGAATTCGGCGTGGTGATGTTTCTGTTTTTGATCGGGCTGGAAATGAAGCCGTCGCATTTATGGAAATTGCGTAATCAGATTTTCGGCTTGGGTACCCTGCAGGTGACGCTTTCCAGTCTGGTCCTTACCCAAATCGGGCTGGCTTACGGTTTTTCTTTAGTGATGTCGTTTATTGCGGCGGTAGGTTTTACACTCACCTCCACCGCAATGGTCATGCAGATTATGGACGAACGTCATGAAATCAGCACACCGCAAGGTCAGCGCATTGTCTCCATTTTGCTGTTTGAAGATTTGCTGATTGTGCCCATGCTGGCGATTGTAGCATTTCTAGCACCCGATAATCCCAATGCCGTTGCCGATGCCGTACCGCTATGGCAGAAAATCGGTGTTGCCGCGCTTTCTTTGGTAGTGTTGATTGCGACAGGTATTTGGCTGCTCAATCCGCTGTTTAAAATTCTGGCAAAATCCAAAGCACGCGAGGTGATGACTGCCGCCGCGCTGCTGGTGGTACTCGGTGCGGCTTATTTAATGGAGCTGGGCGGTCTGTCTATGGCGATGGGTGCGTTTCTGGCGGGAGTGCTGCTGTCGGAATCCGACTTCCGTCATCAGCTTGAAGCGGATATCGAACCGTTCCGAGGCCTTTTGCTCGGGCTGTTTTTCTTAGCTGTCGGGATGTCGCTGGATGTGGCAACGGTGCTCAATAACTGGAAGGTAATTCTTTCCGCCACTGTACTGATGATTATCTTGAAATGCTTTGCCATTTATGGAGTGGCGCGTTTTACCAAAGCAAGCCATCACACCGCGATACACCGCGCCGTACTGATGTCGCAGGGCGGTGAATTCGCCTTCGTATTACTCGCCTCCGCTGCCGCACAACGGGCGATTAATGCGGAAGTGCTAGCGAATATGACGGCAATCGTGGTGCTCTCCATAATTACGACACCCTTCGGCGTTATGCTGTTCGACCGCTATTTCAATGAACCCCGCGCAGCTGCGGCAGTGGACGATGTGGAAGAACATGCGGGCGAACTCAACGGCAACGTGCTGATTATCGGATTCGGGCGCATGGGGCAGGTGGTCAGCCAAATGCCGCTAGCCTACGGTGCCACCATTTCCATTCTGGACAACGATCCCGACACCATCAACGTCGCACGCGAATACGGTTTCAAAGTCTATTACGGCGACGCCACCCGCGCCGACGTGCTGCATGCCTGCGGCGTAGAACACACCGACATCGTAGCGGTATGCGTGGACAACGGAGAAAGTGCGGTCAGAATTGTGGAAAATATTCATCATATCAACCCAAACGCCAAGGTGTTCGTGCGCGCCTGGGACAGACGCAATGCGCTGGCCCTAGTGAAAGCGGAAGCGGATTTCGTAGTGCGCGAAACCTTCTATTCTTCCATGAAAATGGGCGATGAAATCGTCAAGGCATTGGGTGCTAGCGTGCAGGAATTACGTGCCGTACACGACAAAGTACGCGACGCCGACAAAGAACGCTTCGCTTTGGAAATTGCCGGCAAGGAATTTGAAGGGCGCAGATTACTATTGGGGAATATAAAGAAAAATTCGTAAAATAGACCGCACTTTTGTAGCTGCAAGCGATGGAATTTAAGCGAAAAATTGCAAAAATTCCACCGCACTTTTTACGCCCGTTCGGAACGCAGGCGGTGTTGGCGGATGTTTTTCAGCAGGCGGAACAGTTCCGCCCACGCGGAGCGTTTCGGCTGCGGGGTGTTGCCTGTGCCGATGAGCTTCATTTGATAAGCATACCAGCCCAGTTCGAGAAAGCCGCCGAGCTTGCGATCGATGAATCCCAAGCCTGTGCGGACGGCGGGCAATTCCGCTTTTGCCAATCCGCCCGATAACATCCGTTGCGGCAAATCGGGAATGAGTGCAAAAGGTTTGGCGATCCCGACCAAATCCAAACTGCCCTCTGCCAATGCCTGTTCCATCGCATCACGGCTTCGGAAACCGCCGGTTACGATCAACGGCACGCTGCCGATGGCTTGGCGGGCTTTTTCGGCATAATCCAAGAAATAAGCTTCGCGACGGCGTGTGCTTTCCTTTACGCCCTGAATCATTGCGGGACTTTCATAGTTGCCGCCGAAAATCTCCAGCAAATCAATGCCCATTTCGGCAAACTCCGCCAACACCAGCACCGATTCCGCCTGCAACATCAGTTTCAAATGATGCGACACCGCAGGACGGGAGAGCGGCATCAGCTCGATCAGTTGATTAACGTTCAGCCGCCCGTGCTGAAACAGCATTGACTGTTTTTCTGTGGCAAATGAGGCAATAACTGGGAAAAAATATCTTTTTGTTGCGTATTTAAGCAAATTGATTGAACTTTGTGTAATTCATCTAGCCAAACAAAATAGAGGTTATCTTGTTGTTTACTCACACCAATTTGTTGTTTTTGCTGCTTTCTATTGGCAATTCCCATATTCTTTCCTATTCTTTAAGGGATTAATCTTTTATACTTAGCAGCCAAAATCATAATTTTGATTTTTTGAATATTCATTAAACCAGAGAGAATTTTACGATGCGGATCGCAAAATTAATATTAAGTACCCTATTTACGATATGTATACTGGGGTTAGTTGCCGGTGGAGTGTTTTATTTTCACTTAAAATCCTCCTTACCTTCGGTAGAAAGCTTAAAAACCGTTGAATTGCAACAACCAATGCAAATCTATACGGCTGATGGAAAATTAATCGGTGAAGTGGGTGAACAACGCCGTATTCCTGTGAAATTAGAAAATGTGCCTCAACGTTTGCAAGATGCCTTCTTAGCAACGGAAGATAGTCGTTTTTATGACCATCATGGTTTAGACCCAATTGGTATTGCCCGTGCAATTTATGTTGCAGTCAGTAATGGTGGAGCCTCTCAAGGTGCAAGTACTATTACACAACAGCTTGCGCGTAACTTCTTCTTAACCCCAGAAAAAAAACTTATTCGTAAAATACGTGAAGCAGTATTAGCGGTTGAAATTGAAAATACCTTGAGCAAACAGGAAATTTTAGAGCTTTATTTGAATAAAATTTTCTTAGGGTATCGCTCTTATGGCGTTGCAGCCGCTGCACAAACCTACTTTGGTAAAAACTTAGATGAATTAACGCTCTCTGAAATGGCTGTGATTGCAGGCTTACCAAAAGCACCTTCAACAATGAACCCATTATATTCACCAAAACGAGCGGAAGAACGCCGTAATGTGGTATTGGGCCGCATGTTGGATGAAAACAAAATCACCAAAGCAGAATATGATGCAGCCATCAAAGAGCCAATCGTCGCGAGTTATCACGGTGCAAAATTTGAATTCCGTGCAGACTATGTGACTGAAATGGTTCGTCAAGAAATGGTAAAACGTTTTGGTGAAGAAGATGCTTACACCAAAGGTTATAAAGTCTTCACAACTGTACTGTCAAAAGATCAAGCAGAAGCACAAAAAGCCGTACGTAATAACCTGATCGATTATGATATGCGTCATGGCTGGCGTGGTGGTGCTCCACTATGGAAAAAAGGTGAAGCCGTATGGGACAACGAACGTATTGTGGCTTTCTTGAAAAAACTACCGGATTCAGAACCTTTTATTCCAGCAGCGGTAACCGCATTGGGTAAAAATGGCGCGGAATTACTTTTAGCTAATAATGAAACGATGACGCTTTCTTCAAACGCAATGCGTTGGGCGGGTAAATCCCCCGTTAAAGTGGGCGAACAGATTTGGATTCGTAAACGTGATAACGGTGAGTGGGTGTTAGGCCAAATTCCAGCGGCTAACTCTGCGTTAGTTTCATTAAACTCAGATAATGGTGCAATTGAAGCCATGGTGGGTGGTTTTAGTTATGAACAAAGTAAATTTAACCGTGCAACCCAATCTTTAGTGCAAGTAGGTTCTTCGATTAAACCATTTATTTATGCTGCGGCATTAGAAAAAGGTTTAACCCTTTCAAGCGTATTGCAAGATAGTCCTATCTCCATTCAAAAACCAGGACAACCTTTGTGGCAACCGAAAAACTCACCGGATCGTTATGACGGTCCAATGCGTTTACGTGTGGGTTTAGGCCAATCTAAAAACATGATTGCGATCAGAGCGTTACAAACTGCGGGTGTTGATTTCACCGCTGAATTCTTACAACGATTTGGATTCAAACGTGACCAATATTTTGCGAGTGAAGCGCTTGCATTAGGTGCAGCTTCTTTCACACCGCTTGAAATGGCGCGTGCTTATGCGGTCTTTGATAACGGTGGTTTCTTGATTGATCCTTACCTTATTGAAAAAATTCAAGATAACACGGGTAAAGATTTATTTATTGCTAACCCGAAAATTGCTTGTATCACTTGTAATGACATTCCTGTAATTTATGGTGAAACCAAAGATAAAATCGACGGTTTTAAAGATGTCGCAGAAGTGGCAAATCCTGACAACCTAAAATCAGCGCAAGGTAATAACAATACGGATACGGAAGAAGGCGATCAACAACCAGAGAACGTACCTGACTTACCAGAACTTCAAACATCAGCATTAAATGATGGTTCTGTTGATTTAATGGCCGATGCAAAAGACGGCATGGCGAAACAAGAATATGCGCCTCGTGTGATTAGCGGCGAATTAGCTTTCTTAATTCGTAGTGCATTAAATACTGCGATTTATGGTGAACAAGGTCTCGGTTGGAAAGGTACCAGCTGGCGTATCGCGCAAAGCATTAAGCGTAGTGATATTGGCGGTAAAACAGGTACAACTAATAGTGCGAAAGTTGCTTGGTATGCGGGCTTTGGTGCTAACTTAGTGACCACGACCTATGTCGGTTTTGATGATAATAAACGCGTATTAGGTAGAGGTGAAGCGGGTGCGAAAACCGCAATGCCTGCTTGGGTCGCTTATATGAAAGCAGCACTTTCTGATGTACCAGAACGTCAACTTGATCTTCCTCCAAATATCGTGGAGAAAACCATTGACAGTAACTCTGGTTTACTTTCTGAAGGTGGTGGCCGTAAAGAATACTTTATCGTAGGTACCGAGCCTAAACGTACTTACTCTGCGGAAATGAAAGAGCGCGGTTATTATGTTCCACCTGAGTTGCAACAACGCTTGAATGGCGGAACAGGTAAAACCAAAGACGCGATTCCAGCAACGCAACCAGAAGAATTATTCTAACCCTGATTTAAATAGTAAAAGTGCGGTTAATTTTGACCGCACTTTTTTACGTCAAAAGGACAAACCATGTTAAGTTATCGTCACAGTTTCCACGCTGGCAACCATGCTGATGTATTAAAGCATATTGTATTAATGCTGATATTGGAAAATCTTTCGCTGAAAGAAAAAGGTTTTTACTATCTCGATACCCATTCTGGAGTCGGACGCTATCGTTTAAGTTCTAACGAATCAGAAAAAACCGGCGAATATAAAGAAGGAATTGGGAGACTTTGGGAAAGAACAGATTTACCCGAAGAAGTTACTCGCTACGTGGATCTCATTAAAAAACTCAATTATGGCGGTAAAGAATTACGTTATTATGCGGGCTCACCAATGATTGCCGCGCAATTATTGCGTTCGCAAGATCGTGCATTACTGACAGAATTACATCCTAGCGATTTTCCATTATTACGCAATAATTTCAAAGAATTTAAAAATATCACCACAAAATCAGAAAATGGTTTCCAACAACTCAAAGCGACGCTTCCACCAAAAGAACGCCGTGGCTTAGTGCTTATTGATCCGCCTTATGAATTAAAAGAAGATTATGATTTGGTGGTTAAAGCGATCGAAGAAGGTTATAAACGCTTTGCGACAGGCACTTATGCGATTTGGTATCCAGTGGTTCTACGTCAACAAACAAAACGCATTTTTAAAGGATTAGAAGCAACGGGAATTCGTAAAATTTTGAAAATTGAATTGGCTGTTCGCCCTGATAGCGATCAACGTGGTATGACCGCAAGTGGAATGGTGGTGATTAACCCACCTTGGCAATTAGAACAGCAAATGAAATCTATTTTGCCTTATTTGACCCAAACGCTCGTCCCTGAAGGTACGGGAAGTTGGACAGTGGAATGGATTGTGCCGGAATAATCCATTCCAAAATCTCGGTCAAAATAACCGCACTTTTAAATTTTAATTTTATTGGAATACAACACTAAACAAAGTGCAATAACCATAATTAAAATCGCGCCTGCGAATAAGATAGTATCAACTGAGCTCTCATGATTCACAATAATCAGGCGCAACATAGCGGTAATCCCCGCGTAAATAAAATAGCGCAAAGGAAAGTGATAGCCACTTTTAAAATATTGCACAATCAGGCCAATAAAACCGAAGTATAAGAAAAACATCACGGCTTGTTCAGCGACTTCATAAGGCACAACGCTTGATGTATTAAATACCATAATCGCTAAAGTGTACGTGATTTTAGCTAAAGCAATAATCAACACTAAAGCCAACGCGATAAGTGAAAAACTTAATACTACTTTTAATACACCAGTCACTACTCGAGGCAGTTTTTCGAGTTCTTGAGATTCTTCCATAAAGTTCCTTTTTTGTTTTTAAATGACGAAAGTCGCGTATTTTAAAGGAATGTGATTTGGTGGTAAATAACTAAATTTAATCAAATAAAAAAGGCAGCTCTCTCTGCCTTTTCTTTTTATATTACTGAATAATTACTCATCCAAGAAACTTCTCAATGTTTCTGAACGAC
>CAJLFU010000023.1 GCA_905205995.1 uncultured Haemophilus sp.
AAGTTCATTCGTCAAGCTGATGGTTCATACCAATATAAAAAATAATCTTTAGTGGGCGAGCAATCGCCCATTTTTCTAGCTGAGATTGTTTATCCTTGCTCATTTTATAAAGTGAGCAATCATAAACAAACCTTGATGGAAACAGGATTCATGTTAAAAAAAATAAGCGTAATTTTGACCGCACTTTGGCTTTCCGCATGCTCGCAGAATGTTGAGTTAAATAAAGCCACACCACAGAAAATGAAAGTGCAAACCGTTGATAAAAAGTCCCAAAAGGGGTTAACAACCGTTTACTTGTGCAAAGACAATAAAGAAGTGAGTGTGGTTCATACTAAACAAAAACAGAAAAGTAAAAAAACACTTAGTCAGGTCACGGTAACCTATAATGATGTGACAGAAAAACTGACGCGTGTAATTTCTGAACGTGGTAGAAATTATGCCAATATTCGTTGGTACTGGCAGGAGCGGGATGACTTCAGTCGTTTACAAACTAGTGTGGGTGAAGTGCTCGCAGACCGCTGTGTGAAAAAAACGAATAAGTTAAAAGCAGGCAAATAATTCTTTTATGGATCTCCAACGTGGCTTCGTGCT
Organism: uncultured Haemophilus sp.; assembly: GCA_905205995.1. Classification (GTDB taxonomy): domain Bacteria; phylum Pseudomonadota; class Gammaproteobacteria; order Enterobacterales; family Pasteurellaceae; genus Haemophilus_D. The sequence goes on from CAJLFU010000023.1 coordinate 592, forward strand.
ACATCGTCGTCCTTATAGTGAAACCAGCCTTTTAGTGGATTTATTCACTGAAGAAACAGGCCGTTTAACGGTCATTGCAAAAGGCGCACGTGCGAAACGTTCTGCGTGGAAATCTGTCTTACAGCCTTTTACGCCATTACTTCTGCGTTGGTCAGGGAAAGGCGCATTAAAAACACTCACCAAAGCTGAGCCGGCTGCGATTACATTACCTTTACAACAGACGGCTCTATACAGTGGGTTTTATGTTAATGAATTGATTACGCGTGTGATCGAACCAGAAACGGCCAATCCACAGCTTTTTCAGCATTATCTACAATGCTTAACAGGATTAGCGACTCAGCCGCAGGTTGAGCCTACATTACGCTTATTTGAATTTCATTTACTTAAAATCTTAGGTTATGGTATTGATTTTCTGCATTGTGCTGGATCAGGTTTGCCAGTGGATGAATCGATGACTTACCAATACCGTGCGGAAAAGGGGTTTATCGCTTCGTTGGTGAAAGATAACTTGACCTTTTATGGTCGGGATTTACTCGCCTTTGATCGTTTAGAATTCACCGATGAGGCAGTCTTACAAGCGGCAAAACGTTTTACCCGTATTGCGCTTAAACCTTATTTAGGTGATAAACCACTGAAAAGCCGAGAATTATTTACGCAAAATGTACTTTATTTAAAATAATCCCTTTCTTTGATACAAATAGATTAAAACAGCATCATGGCTTTACTTTACGCTCCTCAAAAAAAACAGAAAATCACACAAAGAATCGTCGCTGAAATTCAGGATTTAGATTATCAAGGGCTAGGTGTCGCCAAAATTCAAGGTAAAACCTGGTTCATTGAAAACGCGTTGCCAATGGAAAAAGTGGAAGCAGTAGTGACCGATGAAAAACGTCAATATGGATTAGCCACTGCTCAAAAATGGCTACAAAAGAGTAGTCAGCGTGTTGAGCCACAATGTACTTATTATGGGTGTTGTGGTGGATGCCAAGGCCAGCATATTCCTGTGGAAATGCAACGTAAAGCGAAAGAGAAAGCCCTTTTTTCTCGTTTAAGTAAACTGCAAGCAGAGTCTATTCAATTAATGCCCATGATTTGTGGCGAACAATGGGCTTATCGTCGTCGAGTGCGATTAAGTTTACTGTGGAATGCGAAAAACAAAACCGTTGAAATGGGATTTCGTCAGAAAAACTCCAATCAGTTAGTCAGCATTCAGCAATGCTTAGTCACAGAGCAAGCAATCAATGATCTTATCCCAAAATTGACCGCTCTTTGGGCGCAATATTCAGCACCGAAACAATTAGGGCATATCGAATTGGTTTCTGCTGAGAATGGCGTAGGCATGTTGTTACGCTATAAAGGAAATTTAGCTGAAACTGACCGCACTTTATTGCTCGAGTTTGCTTCCGACAATGCAGTGAATTTGTTCCTGCAAGATGATCAAAGTACTCAACTTGTACATGGTGAAATGCCTTATTATGCATTAGATAATATTCGTTTATCTTTTGATATCCGCGATTTTATTCAAGTGAATACCCACTTAAATCAGCAAATGGTTGAGACTGCTTTAGATTGGCTTGATTTGAATCAGGATGATCATGTCTTAGATTTATTCTGTGGTATGGGCAATTTCACGTTGCCTTTAGCCAAACGCGTGAAAAGTGCGGTTGGAATTGAAGGTGTTTTTGACATGGTTCAAAAAGCCCAAGCGAATGCGCAATTTAACCACATTGAGAATGTTGAATTTTATCAAGCCGATTTAGACCACGCTTTTTCAGAACAACCTTGGGCAAAACAACATTTCAATAAAATTCTTCTCGACCCGCCTCGTAGCGGTGCGGCTTTTGCGCTGAATGCCTTATGTGAGCTCGGTGCAGAAAGAATTCTTTATGTATCTTGCAATCCTGCAACTTTAGTACGAGATGCAGAAATTCTCCGCTCTTTCGGTTATCGCATCATCAAAACTGCTATGATTGATATGTTCCCGCATACCAGTCATTTGGAGTCGGTGACATTATTTATCAAATAAAGTGTAAATTCTGATAGAATAGTCAGACTTTTTTGTTGTCTTAAAAAGACAACTCGGTTGACAGGATGTTGCCGAGCCATATTCATCAACAAGGGGGTATTATGGTTGCAGTTCGTGGTTCTCACTTATTAAATCCGCAAGATTTTGTGATCGAGCAATGGTGTTCGAGCCTTAAACTTCCTGCCGCTACCGAAAAATCCCTGATTGATGCCTGGTATTATGCTCAAGCTAAAATAGCTGAACATGCCGATAAAATGGAAAATGCAGTGCTCACATTGCAATCCGGTGTGGAAATGGTGGAAATCCTGCATGAAATGAATATGGACAGTGAGAGTTTGCTCACTGCGATGCTATTTCCATTAGTAGCAAACCAACTCGTAGATTGGGAACAAATTCAAGAAGATTTTGGTCCTAAAATCACCAAGCTACTCAAAGGCGTGGAAGAGATGGACAACATCCGTCAGCTCAACGCCAGTCATTCTGCCAACGCTTCTCAAGTGGATAATGTACGCCGTATGCTCCTTGCGATGGTGGACGATTTCCGCTGTGTGATCATCAAACTTGCCGAACGTATTACGTTTCTTCGCGATGCGGAAAATCATTTTTGCGAAGAAGAAAAAGTGTTGGCAGCCAAAGAATGTTCCAATATTTACGCCCCATTGGCGAACCGTTTAGGTATCGGTCAATTGAAATGGGAACTTGAAGATTACTGCTTCCGTTATTTGCATCCAGAACAATATCGAAATATCGCCAAATTATTGCATGAGCGTCGTTTAGATCGTGAGCAGTATATTACTGATTTTGTGACAGAATTAACCGGTTATTTAAAAGAAAATATTGATCAGGTTGAGGTTTACGGTCGTCCAAAACATATCTATAGCATTTGGCGAAAAATGCAAAAGAAACATTTGGAATTCAGCGGTTTATATGATGTAAGAGCGGTCAGAATTATTGTGCCAAAATTGCAGGATTGTTATACCGCGCTTGGTATCGTACATACTCATTTCAAACATTTACCAAAAGAATTTGATGACTATGTTGCCAATCCAAAACCGAATGGCTATCAATCCATTCATACTGTGGTATTGGGCAAAGGTGGTAAGCCGATTGAAGTGCAAATTCGTACTCAACAAATGCATGATGATGCTGAACTTGGCGTCGCAGCGCACTGGAAATACAAAGAAGGGACGACAGGTAGTCTTTCTGCTTACGAAGAAAAAATCACTTGGTTGCGTAAATTACTTGCATGGCAAGATGATATTACGGATTCTGGCGAAGTGATGGCGGAATTGCGTAGCCAAGTCTTTGATGACCGAGTATATGTGTTTACGCCAAAAGGTGAGGTAGTAGACTTACCAGCGGGTTCTACACCACTTGATTTTGCTTATGCGATCCACAGTGAAATTGGTCACCGCTGTATTGGGGCGAAAGTCGGAGGACGTATCGTGCCATTCACTTATCACCTGCAAATGGGTGAGCAAGTGGATATCATCACGCAGAAAAATCCGAACCCAAGCCGAGATTGGGTAAACCCAAACTTAGGTTTTACGCATACGTCAAAAGCACGTGCGAAAATCCAAGCGTGGTTCAAAAAACAAGATCGTGATAAAAACGTTCCTGCGGGTAAAGAGCTGTTAGATAATGAGCTTGCGCGTTTGAATATCAGTTTAAAACAAGTAGAGCAGGTTGCATTACCTCGTTATAACTTAAAAAATCTTGAAGATTTATATGCGGGTATTGGTAGCGGGGATATTCGTTTAAATCAGTTGGTGAATTTCTTACAAAGCCGATTGATTAAAGTGACGGCTGAAGAGGCGGATCAAGAAATTCTCCGTCATGTGGCGAGCAAAAGTGCGAATACAGCCCAGCAAAAGGCACAACAAAAAGCAGACCAGCAGCAGAAAAAAGGCTATGTGATTGTTGAAGGTGTCGGTAATTTACTGCATCATATGGCGCGTTGTTGTCAACCGATTCCAGGCGATGCAATCGCAGGCTATATTACCATGGGACGTGGTATTTCAATTCATCGCTGCGATTGTGAGCAGTTTATTGAATTACAAGCTGCACATCCTGAACGCGTGGTGGAAGCCCTTTGGGGGGATAATTACGCGGCTGGTTTCCATATTAATATTCGCATCGTGGCGAGTGATCGTAATGGTTTATTACGCGATATTACGACTGTACTGGCGAATGAAAAAGTCAGTGTGCTAGGTGTTTCAAGCCGTGCGGACACCAAAAAACAAGTGGCAACGATGGATATGGAAATTGAACTGAAAAATGTCGAAAGTTTAAGTAAAATACTGGCCAGATTAGCGAAGTTAGACGACGTTATCGAAGCAAAACGTTTATAGATTACAACATAGGAACTTTTATGTATAAAACCACGGGATTAACCCATTTAATTAACTCCACAAAATATTCCTTACAAGGTTTAAAGAGTGCATTCAAAAATGAAACTGCATTCCGCCACGAATGTTTTCTTGCGTGTATTCTGATTCCACTCGCATTTTTGCTAGGTGACACTAAAATTGAAATTGCCTTGATGATTTCATCGGTTTTACTTGTGATGGCAGTAGAGCTGTTAAATAGTGCAGTTGAAGCGGTGGTGGACCGTATCGGTACAGAACGCCACGAGCTTTCAGGGAGAGCGAAAGACCAAGGCTCAGCAGCGGTATTCATTGCCCTTTGCATTGTTGTCGTGGTTTGGGGAAGTATTTTATTTTTTTAAAGTGCGGTCAATTTGAAGTAAAAATTTCGGCTTATGTGTTTTACATAAGCCGTTTTTGTAGGTGAAGTCGGACAAGATTTTATTCTTCTACGTTTGCTGATATAAATAAGAAAGGTTTTTGCATATTCATATCAACAGGAGGACGCTATGCCTACAGTCACAGCCTTAGGTGCGCTCATTGCGCTCATTGTCGCTATTTTCCTTATTTTGAAAAAAGTCTCACCAGCCTATGGGATGTTAGTCGGGGCTTTGGTGGGGGGATTAGTCGGTGGTGCGGATTTATCTCAAACTGTGAGTCTCATGATCGGCGGGGCCCAAGGTATCACTACCGCAGTCATGCGGATTCTCGCAGCAGGTGTATTAGCCGGAGTACTGATTGAATCAGGTGCGGCGAATACCATTGCTGAAACTATTACAAACAAGTTAGGTGAAACAAGAGCATTATTAGCGTTAGCGTTGGCTACATTAATTTTAACTGCGGTTGGTGTCTTTATTGATGTTGCAGTGATTACGGTCTCTCCAATTGCTTTAGCACTTGCTCGTCGTACTGACTTATCAAAACCTGCGATTCTCTTGGCGATGATTGGTGGAGGAAAAGCCGGAAACTTAATGTCACCCAATCCCAATGCCATTGCGGCAGCAGACACGTTCCATCTTCCTTTAACGTCAGTGATGATGGCAGGGATTATCCCCGCTATTTTTGGCTTAATATTGACGTATTTCTTAGCAAAACGTTTAAGAAACAAAGGTTCGCGCGTTTCAGCCCAAGAGGTTGTCACAGTTGAAACACAGAATTTACCCTCATTTTTTACCGCACTTGTGGCCCCTTTGGTTGCCATCTTCTTACTGGCACTTCGTCCGTTAGCTGATATTAAGGTGGACCCTTTAATCGCTTTGCCACTTGGTGGTCTCATTGGCGCACTCTGTATGGGGAAACTTCGTCAAGCCAATAACTATGCAATTAGTGGTTTAGGCAAAATGGCCCCGGTGGCGATTATGCTACTTGGTACGGGGGCTTTAGCCGGTATTATTGCCAATTCGGGGATGAAAGATGTGCTCATTGAAGGCTTAAAACATTCGGGCTTACCTTCTTATATCCTAGCACCAATTTCAGGTGCGTTAATGTCTCTAGCAACGGCATCAACAACAGCAGGTACAGCGGTTGCTTCGAATGTGTTTAGTTCAACGCTATTAGAGTTGGGAGTGAGTAGTCTAGCCGGTGCTGCAATGATTCATGCGGGGGCGACAGTTTTCGACCATATGCCACATGGTTCTTTCTTCCATGCAACTGGCGGTAGCGTGAATATGGATATGAAAGAACGCTTAAAATTGATTCCTTATGAAAGCGCCGTGGGCTTGATTATGACCATTGTGTCCACTTTAATTTTTGGTGTATTTAATTAACTTAAGGAGAGAATATGAAAATTGTCATTGCACCAGATTCATTCAAAGAAAGTTTAACGGCACTTGAAGTGGCTAATGCGATTGAAACAGGTTTTAAACGTATTTTTCCGAATGCTGAATATGTGAAATTACCGATGGCGGATGGTGGAGAGGGTACCGTGCAATCCTTGGTAGATGCCACTCAAGGTCGCTTAATTGAAACAGAAGTCACAGCACCGTTAGGTAATCAAGTAAAAAGCTTTTTCGGTTTATCGGGTGATGGTAAAACGGCGATTATTGAAATGGCAGCTGCATCGGGATTGCATCTTGTCCCGATGGATAAACGCAATCCTTGTCAAACCACCAGTTTTGGTACGGGTGAGCTAATTAAGCAAGCCCTTGACCTTGGTGTTCAACACATCATTTTAGGGATCGGCGGGAGCGCCACAAATGACGGTGGTGCGGGTATGCTACAAGCGTTAGGTTTACGTTTATTGGATAAAAATGGTCAATCCATTGGCTTTGGTGGTGCAGCGTTATCCAATCTTGCTGAAATCCAAATGGCTGATTTAGATCCTCGATTGCAACATGTGGAAATCGAAGTGGCTTGTGATGTGAATAATCCACTTTGTGGGGAACGAGGTGCCTCTGCGATTTTCGGTCCACAAAAAGGTGCGACGCCTGAGATGGTGAAAGAACTCGATGCTGCATTAGCCCATTTTGCTAAAATTGCCGAGCGGGATTGTGGTAAACAAATTCAAGAACAACCAGGCGCGGGGGCGGCAGGAGGTATGGGCGGTGGTTTATTGCTCTTACCCAATGTGCAGCTCAAAGCCGGTGTGCAGATTGTCTTGGATAATTTGAAACTCGCTGAGCAAGTTAAAGAGGCTGATTTAGTCATTACCGGTGAAGGTCGTATGGATGCACAAAGTATCTTAGGTAAGACTCCAATCGGTGTGGCGCGCACAGCGAAACAATTTAATAAGCCAGTCATCGCGATCGTAGGTTGTTTACGTGAGGATTATGAAGTGGTGTATGAACATGGCATTGATGCGGTGTTCCCAATTATCCGTAATCTGGGTGATTTGCCGACAATTCTCAAGCAAGGCGAGCAGAATTTAATCTCAACAGCTCAAAATGTGGCGAGATTGTTGTCATTGAAATAAGCTTTTCATTCTAAAGTGCGGTCAAACTTATCGTTATTTTTGACCGCACTTTGATCTCATCCTCTCGGATGAAATCTTTCGTGAAGGTGTTTCAAGCGTTCTTTAGCCACATGAGTATAGATTTGCGTGGTGGAGAGATCGCTGTGTCCGAGGAGCATTTGCACAACACGGAGATCCGCACCGTGGTTCACTAAATGCGTCGCAAAGGCATGACGGAGAACATGTGGTGAAAGCGCATCTGTATCGATTCCTGCTAACACGGCGTAATGCTTGATGCGATGCCAAAAGGTTTGGCGAGTCATTTGCTGAGCTCGTTGACTTGGAAAGACCACATCAGAGCTTTGCCCATTAAGCAAAATAGGACGACCGTAAAGTACGAATTGTCGCACCCAAAATGCGGCTTCTTCTCCCATTGGCACAATGCGTTCCTTGTTGCCTTTACCAATCACACGCACCACGCCTTGTTGCAAATTCATATTTTCAATGGTGAGGGTGACCAACTCTGTAACACGTAATCCCGTAGCGTACAGCAATTCCAGCATGGCTTTGTCTCGTAACTCGAGCGGAATTTCCACATCTGGCGTATTTAATAAATCTGTGACTTGTTGCTCAGTTAAATATTTTGGCAAACGGCTTGGCAATTTTGGTGAACTTAATACGGCACTAGGATCATCTGTACGATACTTTTCACGATATAAATATTGGAATAATTTTCGCATCGCACTTAGCATTCTAGCCGTGCTTGTCGCTTTATAGCCTTGCTCTAAACGGCTACCTAGAAATTGTTGCAGATCTAATGGTTCGAGCGTTTCGAGGGATAAATTTTGTTTATCCAACCAATCACAAAGAGCAGTCAAATCGAGACGATAAGACTGCACGGTGTTTTCAGACAATCCTTTTTCGATCCAATATTCATTCAAGAACAAATCGACTAGCGTCAGGTTATTCATGTTTACACTCTATGAGGTAAAAAGGCTTTCACACCACGCGGGGTGATAAACAAACCAATGAAGGCAAAGGCGGCCATTAAGCTGAAAGCATAAACTGGCGAAATTGGATAAAGCACGCCAGAAAGTGCGGTGAAAATGGCAATGGCTGCACATCCCGCTAAAGCATTGTATAAACCTTGTAATTTCGCGATATGGTTTTGTGGTTGAGTGGTGATATAACGCACGGTCGCGTAATGCCCCGCCACATAAGTGAGGCTGTGAAAACATTGCAATAGAACGATTTCAACAAAGGTATCGGCATAACCAAAAGCAAGCCAACGTACGATAGCGGCGATGCCTGTGAGATAGAAAAGGGCAGTAATACTCCAGTTTTTGAATAATCGGGTGGAGAAGAAAAAGACAACAATTTCTACTAATACGCTAATTCCCCAAAATAAGCCCGCATCGGAAACAGAATGCCCGTGGCTTGTCCAGAAGATAGTGCTGTATGAGTAATAGGCCGCGTGCGATCCTTGAATCAGTGCAATAGCAATAAATAAACGAAGTGTCGTTTTATTTTTGAGTAAGCCTAAAAATCCAACAGAATTTTCAACCGCACTTTGTGGCTCATCTTGTGGCATTGGATTGGGATGAAGTAATTGCACAATGCTATAGAAAATAAGGATGCCCGTAATCATCCATGTGATGTATTGCTCACCAACCATCCCCGCTAAATACCCAAACACCATCACGCCTACAACAAATGCAAAGGAGCCAATCAAGCGTACTTTGCCGTAATCTAAATGAATTTGTTGTTGCCATGTACTCGCTAGGCTATCACCAATCGGCATCCCCGCCGCATTCACCATGGAATACAAGGCAAGTCCAATAAATAATAACCAGAAATTATGCGACATAAGCCCGATTAACGCCATAGTGACAGCACTAGCAACAGCTAAGTAACGTAAGCCATTCACTAAAAGGGAAACGCGTTTTATTAAGCCTGAAAATAAAATACTGCCACTAAAACGGAAAATATAACCACAGGCCAGCAATAAACCGATGCTTTCTTCACTATAAGATTGCGTTTTCAACCACGCAGGGAAAAGGGGGAGAAATACACCGTAGGCACAATAGTAACCAAAAAAGCTCAGGGTGAGCCAGGTAAAAGGACGAACTTGCATTAGAATAATTTTTCCATTTCTTGTGAGCGTGCCACACAGGCCTGCATCGCTTGTTTAATGATGTTGTTAAATTGGTGTTGATTAAACACATTTAATGCGGCTGCGGTGGTACCGCCTTTTGAGGTGACATTTTCTCGTAAAGTGGAAAGAGCCGTCTGTGGATTTTCAATCACCAACTTCGCTGAGCCTAACATGGCTTGTTGTACCAACTCACGAGATTGCTTTTCATCTAAGCCCATTTCGATTAAGCCTTGTTGCATAGCCTCTAAAAATTGGAAGAAGTAAGCGGGGCTGCTGCCAGATGCTGCCGTTACAGCATGCATTTGATCTTCATTCTCCACCCAAGTGGTTTTTCCTACAGATGAAAGTAAATCTTCCGCAAAAGTGCGGTCAATTTCAGGTGTGTTTTTGTCAGCAAATAAGCCCGCCATACCTTCACCTACTAATGCAGGCGTATTTGGCATGACGCGAACAATGGATTTTGCTGTTGGGATGAGTTCGCCTAATCGAGCAGTCGAAATACCCGCAGCAATAGAAATGATTAATTTATCAGAAAAATCAAGTGAACTTAATGGCTTGCAAACATCAGCGAGTACTTGCGGCTTAACGGCAAATAACACAACTTGAGCTTGTGTGATGGATTGTTCGTTATCCGTAGAAACCGCGACGCCATATTGAGCAAAAAAGTGTCGTTTCTCTTCATTAGGATCATTCACAATAATTTTATCGGCAGGATAACCTTGTTTTAATAGGCCTAACACAATCGCTTGTGCCATATTGCCACCGCCGATGAAGGCAATTAATTTCTGTTGCATCATTTTTTCCCGTGAGTTTATGGGCTACAATGTCGCGTATTTTACCCTATTATGAAGGAAGTGTTACGATGTGGTTTAAAAATTTAATGTCATATAGGCTGACTAAGCACCTAGATTGGGATCTTAATGAATTGCAACGCCAGTTGTCAGATTGTGAATTTCATCCTTGTGGCTCACAAGATCAAAGTAAATTCGGTTGGACGAGTCCCTTGAAAGGCAGCGAGTTATTGCATTTTTCAGTGGGTAAACACATTTTGTTGGTTGCTAAAAAAGAAGAGAAAATGTTGCCGGCAAATGTGGTGAAACGTGAATTAGATGAACGCATTGAAAGTCTTGAGCAAAAAGAAAACCGCAAATTGAAAAAAACGGAAAAACAAACGTTAAAAGATGATGTGGTGATGAATTTATTACCACGTGCATTCACTAAAAATCAGCAAACTGCCGTGTGGATTGATACCGAAAATAATCTTGTTCATGTCGATGCGGCATCCAGTAAGCGCGCAGAAGATGCCTTGGCATTATTACGCAAATCTCTTGGTTCGTTACCGGTTGTGCCGTTAGCTTTTGCGAATGAACCTTCGACCATTTTAACAGATTGGATTGTGCAGGAAAAAATTCCGCATTGGTTGGTGGCGTTAGAAGAGGCTGAACTTCGTGGAAGCCAAGAAGACAGTGTGATCCGTTGTAAGAAACAGCCTTTAGAAAATGAAGAGATTCTCGCGCTTTTACAAGATGGCAAAAAAGTGGTGAGCAAACTCGCATTGGAATGGGAAGATACGCTGACTTTTGTGTTTAATGAAGATTGCACACTCAAACGTTTAAAATTTGCTGATGCAGTGCGTGAGAAAAATGCGGATATTTTAAAAGAAGATTATGCGCAGCGCTTTGATGCTGATTTTGTATTAATGACGGGTATTTTATCTAAACTGACAGAAAACTTACTCGATGAATTCGGTGGCGAGAAAGTAAGATTAGGCTAGTTTTAATCATTAAATAAAAAGGCGAACATCATGTTCGCCTTTTGTTTGTTTAAAAGTGCGGTCAAATTTCCGCACGTTTTTAATTAGTGAGTACTCGTACTGGTTGTCGTACGGTTTGCACGTTTACGATCGTTTTCCGTTAAGAGTTTTTTACGGATACGGATCGATTCAGGTGTCACTTCTACTAACTCGTCGTCATCGATAAATTCGATGGCTTGTTCAAGGGAGAATTTCACTGGTGTAGTTAATACGATAGCATCATCTTTACCCGATGCACGCATATTGGTGAGTTTTTTACCTTGTAAACAGTTTACGGTTAAGTCGTTTGTGCGGCTGTGAATACCGATGATTTGGCCTTCGTAAACTTCTACGTTAGCTTCGATCAGTAATTTACCACGCTCTTGTAAACCAAATAGTGCATAAGCTAATGCTTTACCGGTCGCGTTAGAAATTAATACACCGTTTTTACGTTGACCGATTTCACCTGGTTTGATGTCATCGTAGTGATCGAAGCTGGAGTAAAGTAAACCAGTACCTGACGTCATGGTCATGAATTCACCACGGAAACCGATTAAGCCACGGCTTGGGATGATGTATTCTAAACGTACACGACCTTTGCCATCCGGCATCATATCGCGAACTTCACCTTTACGGATACCTAATGCTTCCATGACAGAACCTTGGTGTTGTTCTTCCACATCGATAGTCACTTGCTCGTAAGGCTCTTGTTTTTTACCGTTGATTTCACGGTAAATTACTTTAGGACGAGAAACAGCAAGTTCATAACCTTCACGACGCATATTTTCAATTAATACAGAAAGGTGTAATTCGCCACGACCAGAAACACGGAATTCATCTGGGTTTGGTGTTTCTTCTACGCGTAATGCCACGTTGTGAACTAACTCTTTGTTTAAACGCTCAAGAATTTGACGAGAAGTCACATATTTACCTTCTTGACCCGCAAACGGAGAGGTATTTACACAGAAGAACATGGTTACAGTTGGTTCATCAACGGTTAATGAAGGTAAGGCTTCAACCGCATTGATATCACAAAGGGTGTCAGAAATATTTAATTCACCTAAACCGGTAATCGCAATAATGTCGCCTGCATAAGCGATATCTTCTTCATAACGTTGTAAACCAAGATGACCTAATACTTGACCCACACGACCTTGGCGAGTTTTGCCTTCACCATCAATAATCGTTACAGGTTGGTTTGGTTTGATTGCACCACGTTTGATACGACCGATACCGATAACACCCACATAGCTGTTATAGTCTAATTGTGAGATTTGCATTTGGAATGGGGCATCAAGTTCTACTTTTGGCGGTTCAACGTGTTGAACGATCGCTTCAAATAATGGGGTCATATCTTCCGCTAAATCTTCGTGCTCAAGACCTGCGACACCATTTAATGCAGAGGCATAGATAATAGGGAAGTCTAATTGTTCATCGGTTGCACCAAGGTTAACGAATAAATCGAATACTTGATCCACCACCCAATCAGGACGAGCACCTGGACGGTCAACTTTGTTGATAACAACAATTGGTTTTAAACCATGAGCAAAGGCTTTTTGTGTCACGAAACGCGTTTGTGGCATTGGGCCGTCAAAGGCATCTACGACTAAAAGTACAGAATCCACCATAGAAAGTACACGTTCTACTTCACCACCGAAGTCGGCGTGTCCTGGGGTATCTACGATGTTAATGCGATAACCATTCCAGTTAATTGCAGTATTTTTTGCAAGAATGGTGATACCACGTTCTTTTTCAAGATCGTTTGAGTCCATTACGCGTTCATCAACATCACCACGAGTTGATTCAAATGTACCGGATTGTTGAAGGAGTTTGTCAACGAGGGTGGTTTTACCATGGTCAACGTGAGCGATAATTGCGATATTGCGCAATTTATTAATATCAATGTCGTTTTTCATTTATTACGTTCTTAAAGTTTAAGTTTTGTAGGGTGGAATTTTTATACCACCGAATAGTCCAAGTAGTTTAAATTGGTGAGTCAAACTCACCCTACGAGAATCTCGAAAGGGCAAAAATTATACACGATATTTCGTTACTCTGCTATGCTGGTGTTTAAAATAAATCCCATGAAAAAAGCAAGCGGTTGCGTTATAATGCTCTTTTAATTTTTATAAAGATTATATACATAGCAAAATAGAGGACTCCTTATGCCAAATGCAAATGCAATTGCCAACGTATTCAAACTGATCGAAGAGAACGATATTAAGTTCGCGCTACTTCGTTTCACCGACATTAAAGGTAAAGAACACGGTGTTTCTATCCCAGTTAGCCTTGTCGATGAAGATATGTTTGAAGATGGCAAAATGTTCGATGGCTCTTCTGTTGAAGGTTGGAAAACAATTAACAAAGCCGATATGCTTTTAATGCCAATCGCAGAGACTGCGGTAGTCGATCCATTTGCGCAGATCCCAACTCTCTCTATTCGTTGTAGTATTTATGAACCAACGACCATGCAAAGCTATGATCGTGATCCGCGTTCAATTGCTATTCGTGCCGAAAACTATATGCGTTCAATCGGTATTGCGGATCAAGCATTCTTTGGTCCTGAACCAGAGTTCTTCTTATTTGATGATGTACGTTTTGATGTATCAATGAACCGCGCTTCTTTTGCCGTTGATGACATTGAAGCGGCTTGGAACACCAACAAAAAATACGAAGGTGGTAACAACGCTTATCGACCATTGAAAAAAGGCGGTTACTGTGCGGTTGCTCCAATTGATACGGCACACGATATTCGCTCTGAAATGTGTTTGATTTTAGAAGAAATGGGCTTAGTGGTAGAGGCACACCACCATGAGGTGGCGACTGCAGGTCAAAATGAAATTGCAACGAAATTCAACAGCTTAACCTTGAAAGCGGATGAAACACAAATCTATAAATATGTGGTGCAAAACGTTGCATTAGAACACGGTAAAACCGCTTGCTTTATGCCAAAACCAATCACAGGTGATAATGGTTCTGGTATGCACTGTAATATGTCATTAAGCAAAGACGGTAAAAATATTTTCCAAGGTGATAAATATGCCGGCCTTTCTGAAACCGCACTTTATTACATCGGCGGTATCATTAAGCATGCTAAAGCATTAAATGCATTCACTAACCCAAGCACTAACTCATACAAACGTTTAGTACCAGGTTTTGAAGCGCCAGTATTATTAGCTTACTCTGCAAGCAACCGTTCTGCTTCAATCCGTATCCCAGCAGTAACCAACCCGAAAGCGATCCGTATTGAAGCGCGCTTCCCAGATCCATTGGCAAACCCATATCTTGCATTCGCGGCGCTATTAATGGCAGGTCTTGATGGCGTAGTAAACAAAATCCACCCAGGCGATGCAATGGATAAAAATCTTTATGATCTTCCTCCAGAAGAATTAAAAGATATTCCAGCGGTAGCAAGCTCATTAGAAGAAGCGTTGAATTCATTAGAAAAAGACTATGAGTTCTTAACGCAAGGTGGCGTATTTGCTAAAGACTTTATTGAAGCATTTATTAGCGTTAAACGTAAAGACGTAGAACGTTTAAATATGACACCACATCCAGTTGAGTTTGAGATGTATTATGCTTAATTCACATGTAATTAGTTGATTTTTTTAAATATAAAAGATATCACTTCTTCAGTGGTATCTTTTTTATTTATATTAATAGCTTATGTGTTGTTATAATTAACTATTATTCATTAAAATCATTTTAATTCCCTTGTTAGCATAGGGGAACTCAGGTAGAATGCGGTAAGTTTGTAGTATATTCAATTGACCAGAAAGGATTAATAATGAGTGATAGTCGTTATCAAAAACTAAATGAGTCGGATGAGATTGATTTGGTTGAATTAGTTAAAAATCTGTGGAAGAAAAAACTATGGATTATTTTATCAGCTTTCGTTTGTACCGCCATTGCGGCAGGCTATGCTTTTACGGCTAAAGAGCAATGGACATCTAAATCAGTAGTAATTGCTCCCAAGGTGGCCAATTTAGGCGATTATTTATCATTTCGTAGTGAATATGCATCTATTCTAGATATCAAAGATTTTTCTCAAGATAAAGTTTCAGAACAGGTATTTCATGACTTTAAAACGGCTTTATTTTCACGTAGCTTGAAAGAGGCATTCTTTTCTCAATCAAAATGGTTTAACACTTATGCTGATAAAAATGCTAATTCTGAAGAGGCTAAACTGAAGCTGTTATCTAATTTGGTTGATAAAAATCTGATTGTTACCATACCAGATCCTAAAAAAGAGCCAAATTCAATTGGTGTGAATGTTAGTTTTGCTGCTGAGACTCCAAAAGATGCGCAGAATGTATTGTTGGACTATATCCAATTTGTAAACCAATGGGTGCTTGCTGAGAATAAAAAAGACTTTCTAGCGAATATTAATTTAGTGCTTAGTGGATTAGAAGTTCAGAAAAACAAGATTGAACGAGATACGGAAACTGTGCGTCAAATTCAGTTAGAAAACCTTACAACAGCATTAGATATCGCAAAATCAGCAGGGATTAAAGATTATTCAAAATCTTTAAGTGGCAACGTAAACGTACCAGAAGTATTGTTAGGTGATGCGAAGGTACCATTTAGTGATTCAAAACTCCGTGATGGCTCATATTTATTTATGTTGGGGGAAAAGTACTTGCAAGCTCAGGTTGATACCTTGAAAAATGCACCTTTAGTCTATCCGCAGAATTATTATAATATTGAAAAACAAGCTAACTTATTAAATATATTAGAGAAAAAAGTAGAGAAAGAAGGATCTGTTAGAGGATATTATTATTTAAGTGAGCCAGACTATCCGGTTCAACGTGATTGGCCTAAGCGTTTGATTTTGCTTATTGTAGGGTTTTTTTTTGGTGTAGTACTTTCATCATTAATTATTTTAGCTAGAGAAGTCTTTTCAAATAAGGCATAAATATGAAAGATATTAAAATTATTATTGCTACACACAAGCAACATTTTATGCCATCAGATGATATGTATCTGCCATTACATGTAGGTAAATCAGGGAAAGAGGAACTTGGTTATCAAGGTGATGATACTGGTGATAATATTTCAGATAAAAACCCTAATTTTTGTGAGCTAACAGGGCTTTATTGGGCGTGGAAAAATTTACCTAATGATTATTTAGGTTTAATTCATTATCGCCGTTTTTTTAGTGTAAAAAGCCGTGCAGAGCGTAAAAAAAATCCGTTAGAAACACTCTATTTAACACGCGAAGAAGCGAGTCAATTATTAAGCCAATATGATGTAATCGTACCAAGTAAACGCAATTATTACATTGAAACGCTTTATTCACATTACGCAAATACTTTACATGCCGAGCATTTAGATGTAACTCGTGAAATTATTGCCGAAAAGTGCGGTGAATTTTTAGGAAGTTTTGATTCGGTAATGAAACAGCGTGGCGGCTATATGTTCAACATGTTCATAATGTCTAAAGAATTAGTGAATGATTATTGCAGTTGGCTATTTCCCATTTTATTTGAATTAGAAAAACGTATTCCTGCGGAACAATATTCTGCATTCCATGCACGTTTTTATGGACGAGTCAGTGAGTTGCTATTTAATGTTTGGTTAAAACAATATTCTCAATCTAAACCATTAAAAGTGAAAGCAATTCCATTTGTCTATGGTGAGAAAATTAATTGGTTGAAGAAAGGCTTTGCCTTTTTAAGTGCAAAATTTTTCGGCAAAAAATACGAAAAGAGTTTTTAAAAAATGAAAAAGCAGCTTTCTTTAGATGAAATTAAACAAGTTGAGTTACAAATTCTAATCGAATTTCGTCGTATTTGTGATGCTCTTGGATTGAGATATTATCTTTCAGGTGGCACATTGCTGGGCGCTATTCGTCATAAAGGCTTTATTCCTTGGGATGATGATATTGATTTAGCAATGCCACGCAGTGATTTTAATAAGTTGATTGAATTTAGCCGTAGTTATCAAAATGATACCTATAAATTCTTATTTTTTAGTCAGAGTGGAACTTTGTTGCCTTATGCTAAATTTGTGAATGTCAAAACACACATTGATGCTAAGTATGCAGAAGATGAAATGCAGCAACATCTATGGCTAGATATTATGCCAATGGATGGTTTACCTGAAGATCTAAATGAAGTTGCTAGAATTTATAAGAAAGCAGAGTACTATCGAAAAATTATTGGTTTATGTAATGCTAAATTAGGTGAAGGAAAAAGTGCGGTCAAAAAATTAGCCAAATATGTACTTAAACCTTTAGCTTTAATTTATGGTAAAGATCGGGCTATCAGTCATTTAAATAACTTAGCCATGAAATATGATTATGATTCTTCAAAATATGTAGGAGCCATAACGTGGGGGCTTTATGGGGCTTCGGAAAGAATGTTAAAAGCTGAAGTTGATCAAACGACAGAAATTATTTTTGAAAACAATAAATTTTCGACATTTAGCTGCTGGGATTCATACCTGAAAGGGCTATATAAAGATTATATGAAGCTCCCTCCGGTGGAAAAACGCATTAATCATGAAATGATCGCTTGGATTGAAAATGAGTAATATAAAATTAAGCCTAATTTTTTGTTGTTATAATGTATCTAAGTATTTAGATGAAGTTTATAAATGGTTATGTGAGCAACCTTATCAAAATATAGAAGTTATTTTTGTTGAAGATTGTGCAACTGATGATACTAAAGAAAAGTTATTCTCATTAGTACAAGATCCTAGAATGAGAATTATTGAAAATGCTAAAAATTTAGGATTGTCAGAAAGCCGAAATGTAGGCTTAAAATATGCCACTGGTGATTATGTTGGCTTTCCTGATCCTGATGATATTTTTGAACTGAATTGGTTATCTGAAATTGCTAAAATAGCAGAGGAATATAACCCAAAAATTATTATTACAGGAATGCGAGAGGATTATGAAAATAATGATAAATTAGAGTATTCTAAACATATCATAAGCTCATATTCTGGTTATATAGATGAAAATAATTTTTCTTCTTTAATTGATTTGGAAAATACTTTCTTATTTGGATATATGAATAATAAATTCTACGATAGAAAGTTTTTGGTGGAAAATAAATTTTATTGTAAACCGCTAGCTTTAAAAGAAGATTTTGAGTTTAACATAAATGTATTTAATGTTGTTGATAACTTTTATATTTTAAATAAACCATACTATTTTTATAAAAAAAGAAGAAATGGAAATTCATTAACCTCTAAATTTGTGCCGGATTATTTTGAAATTCATCTTAATTCAGTCTTAATGTTTAAGGAACTTCTTGAACGTAAAGGTGTATTATCTGATTCTGCTAAAAGTTTATTGGTGGATAGATTTTTCAGATATTTTTTATCAGCAGTTGAAAGAAACAGTAATCAGCAAGCCAATTTAAGTTTTTCCCAACAAAAAGATTGGATTAAAAATGTAATTGAATCGGATAAACGAATTGCTTGGTTTTTGGAAAATAAACGTTTTATGCGTTCTAAGTTGAAGTTTTTACCAATTTTAGTGGATTTGAAAGCCTATACAAGTATTGCTTTGTTAGGGCATTTAGTGAAATACATAAAGCAATATGCAGCCACCTTTTTCACAAAATTGAAGTAAAATTGAGGTTATTTTATGCAAAAAATTCTTACTATTACCATCCCTTCTTATAATGTGGAAGCCTATATTGCAGCAACATTAGATACAATGGTAACAATCAATAATTTAGATTTGTTAGAAATTTTAGTCGTTAATGATGGTTCAAAAGATAATACTGTTGCTGTAGCACAACAATACGTAGATAAGTACCCTAATTCTGTTCGAATTATTGATAAAGAAAATGGTGGACACGGCTCAACCATCAATGCCGGTATTCGAGAAGCAACAGGAAAATATTTTAAAGTAGTAGATGGAGACGATTGGGTAGATTCAGCCGCATTACAAAATCTATTGGACTTTCTTAAAGATCACGATGCAGATTTAATCATTAATCCATGTAACCAAGTGTTTATGGATGACAACCAACGCAAAAAGTTATTGGTTGAGCTATCACCTGAAACAAAATATGGTGAGGTTATTTCATATGAAGATGCATTGAAATATATGGGTGAACTTCAACAGATGCACATGACCACTTATAGAACTGCTATTTTAAAAGAAAATAATATTAAAATTAGCGAAAAGATGTTCTACGTGGACAACGAATATAAAATTTATCCTTCAATTTATTTAAAAACGGCCATTATATTGAAAGATGTTTTATATCAATACCGTTTAGGCCGAGAAGGTCAGAGCGTTGCACCTGAATCACTAATTAAAAATCGTTTTATGTTGGAGCAAGTAACATTGAATTGTTTAACGTTCTTTTCACAAAAAAATCAGCAAATGTTATCGATTCTACGTGAGGCTATTAACTTGCGCCTAAATAAGATGATTCATTTAAGAACTCAAACAGCCTTTTTACAAGAAAACTCACAACAAGCAAAAACGGAATTAAAAGCGTTTTTAGATAAAATTAAACAAACAAATCCAGATTTTTATGATCATATTTCAACAAAGTTAGTTAAGTTACTTAAATTTTTGGGATTTGGCTTTTTTGGAGTGGTGAAATTTCTCTATAAAAATAAAAAATAATAGCAATTATGTTAATGGCTAAAAAACAGTATTCTGCATTTTTTTTAATTCCGTTTGGTCTATGGGTATTATATCGCCAGATTTTTTCTTCAAGATATGTATCCTTAGTACCAGATGCAGATACTTATTTTGCTCTATTTAATTATAGTCTGTTTTTTTTATTCATTGTTTGTATCTTGTTTATTTATAAGATAAATAAAGAAACTTGGATTGATCTCCTTGTAATTGCTACTTTTGCTATCTCAACTTTAATAACAAAGCAAAATGGTTTTTTAATTAATTTTTGTCTGGTTTTTATACTTTGTAAGTATATTGAATTCAAAAAGTTACTCGTCGCATTTTTGTGGTTGAGTTTTATTTCTTTGATCGTTATTTATCTGGGCGATCTATTTGATTTATATCCTGATTTAAATATAGACCTTTTCCGAGAGGATGGGAAAGAACGCCATCTAATGGGATTTGGATTTCCTACATTACTACCAAATTATTTTTATCATTTTGTATTATGTTACTTCATTGTTAGAGGTACTAAAATTGGTAGTATTGAATTATTGTGTATAGTCGGTTTGAATTATTATTTATTTTATATGACAGATACGAGAGCTGTTTATTACTTAATAAATTTGCTGTGTTTTCTGTTATTTATCAATAAATGGTGGAAGATTGATTATCATAGTAAGTGGGGGATTGGTTTCCTATTTAAGTTTGGGACATTATTTAGTTATATCATTTGTTTTTTAGTCGCTGTTTATTTGCAATGTACGTTTAATCCAGAAATTGATTGGATGCTAAATATCGATAAAGCATTATCTGGGCGATTATGGCTAGGTAATCATGGTTTTCATGAATATGGTATTCATTTATTTGGTGCTAATGTTGAGTATGTCGGCTTTGCGGATGTAACGGAAGGAAAAGGTTATTTTTATATTGATTCAGCATTTCAACAACTGTTGATCAACTATGGTGTGATTCCTTCACTATTATTAGCTATAGGTTTTACAAAATTAGCCTATTTGGTCATCCAAAAAAATAATGTGGTTTTTGGCTTAGTATTGATTTTTTTGATGTTGCATTCTTTAACAGATCCACAATTAATCAATCCTACATACAATCCAATATTTTTTGCACTTGCTTATTTGTGGTCAAAAAAATCAAAAGCGAGACTTTTTCAAGAGTTAAGATGAAAATAAATTCGATAAAATTTAATTTTATAATGAATTTGATATTGACCGTATCGAATTTTCTATTTCCATTAATTACTTTCCCTTATGTTTCTAGAGTTTTATTACCAGAGGGAACAGGGAAGGTTGCTTTTGCTGTTTCTGTCATTACCTATTTTTCGATGCTAGCGACTTTTGGTGTAAACAGTTATGGCGTGCGAGCAACTGCGCAAGTTAGAGATGATAAATTACAGTTATCAAAAGTGACACATGAGATTTTAGCAATTAATTTTGCTGTAATGTGCTTTGTTTATATGCTGTTTTTTATTGCTTTAGATGTCGTGCCACAATTAAGTTCTGATCCTAAATTATTTATTATTACTTCCAGTATGATTTTATTCAGTATTATTGGAGTAGAGTGGCTATATAAGGGGTTAGAGCAATATCGCTATATTACAGTTCGTACGATTGTTTTTCGTTTAATTGCATTAGCTGCGACATTTTTACTGGTTAAAGAAAAAAGTGATTATTTAGTTTTTGCGGCAATTACTGTATTTGCCACTGTAGGTTCAGGGTTAGTTAATTTTATTAACTTGAGAAAAATTATCTTACTTAAGTTTATTGGTCAGTATGAATTTAAGCGGCATCTTAAACCGATGTTTATTTTCTTTTTAACAAGTTTTGCTATAGCCATTTATACTACGACCGATTCGGCAATGCTGGGCTTTATGACGAATGATACTGAAGTAGGATTTTATAATGCCGCGATTCGAATTAAAGCTATTCTATTGAGTATAGTCACTTCTTTAGGTGTTGTATTACTCCCTAGATTGTCATACTACATTCAAAATAATATGCAGTCTGAATTTAATGCTGCATTAAATAAGTCAATAAATTTTGTATTCGTGATAGCTCTACCCGTTGTATTGTTTTTTATTTTATTTGCAGAGCAAACTATTTTAGTGCTAGCTGGCGAACAATATACAGATGCGATTTTGCCATTAAAAATTGTAATGTTAGCCATAGTGTTCGTTGGTATTACGAATATTTTAGGCGTCCAAATTTTAATTCCCTTGAAGAAAGAGACCGCACTTTTTACTTCTGTGATAATTGCAGCATTTGTTGATATAGTGCTAAATTTATGGTTAATTCCTAAGTTTGCTTCTGTTGGTGCGGCAATTGCTGTGGTTTGTGCGGAGTTTGCTGTCTTATGCGTTCAGATCTATATGGTTAGGTCCTATTTAGGTATTCTTTTTGTTGGTATTGAATATGTGAAAATTATTATCTCATTAGCCTTATCAGGGATAGTCTCTTATTTTTTATACCCATTTATTTCTTCTTATTTAATTGTAAATTTAGCAATAATAGCGATTATTTTTGGTATTGTTTATTTACTTAGTTTGTTTGTGTTAAAAGAAAAATTTATTAATGAAAGTTTCTTAATGATAAAGAAAAAGTTTCTTTAAAAGGATAGATATGAATTACGCACTTATTTTTGCAGGTGGGACTGGTTCTCGAATGAACTCAAAGTCATTACCAAAGCAATTTTTAAAAGTATATGGTAAACCTGTCATCGTTCATACGCTTGAAAAGTTTGAACAATGTGAGGCAATCGATGCGATTGTAGTAGTGATTTTAAAAGGATGGGAATCTCATTTAGAAGATTTAGTAAAACAGTATCACTTTGAAAAAGTGGTGCGTATTGTGCCAGGTGGTAATTCTGGGCAAGAATCTATTTACAATGGTTTAAAAGAAATGGATAGTGGTGTTGTGGTTATTCATGATGGGGTAAGACCATTTATTAGTAATGAGATCATTATTCAAAATATTGAGCTTGCAAAAGAAAAACAAGTTGCTATTACTTGTGCCACAGCAAAAGAGACCTTTGCTTATGTGGAAAATAATTGTATTAAACACGTGATTAAGCGTGAAAATTCATTTATTGCTAAAGCACCGCAAACATTTAATTTAGATTTAATTAAATCTGCACATCATAAAGCCATTGCAGAAAATGATTTTTCATTTATTGATTCTTGTATGATTGTTAAACATTATTATCCAGAATTAGATTTCCCAATTGTTCTTTGTGGACCTGAGAATATCAAAATTACCACGCAAGAAGATTTTTATCTTGCAAAAGCAATGTTTTCTATTGAAGAAGATGAGCAGCTATATCGAGGTAGTGAATGAGCATATTAGAAGAGGATTTTAGAGAGTTATCTCTACGATTGAGTCCAGAGTTATCTCAATTAAACGGGAAAAGCATTTTATTGGTTGGTGCAACCGGAGCAATCTCTAGCTATTTGGGGAGATTTTTAATTAATGTTTTACAAACAAAAGTTGCAAGTTTTCAGCTTGCTTTAACGGCTAGAAGTGAAGAGAGTTTAAAAAAATATTATTCAGAAGTTGATAAATCCTTCTTTAAATGTATTTTTTTAGATGTTAAAGAACCATTCCAGCTTACAGGACAGTATGATTACATCATTTTTGCAGCCGGTAATGCTGATCCGAAAAATATTGTAAATAATCCATTGGATATTATTCATACTAATTATTTAGGATTGCATAATACACTCGAATTCGCGAAGATGCAGACAAAAACAAAAATTGTATTTTTTTCAACTCGTGAAATCTATGGAATGGTTTCAAATAAGTCTGTGATTGAAGAAGATGATATTGGTGTACTGGATCCTTTAAACTTTAGAAGTTGCTATCCTGAAGTTAAAAAATTATGCGAGAATATGTTGGAGTGTGCCGTCGAAAATTATGCTAATTTATCCTATAGTATTCTTCGCTTAGCGCATATATATGGACCAGGAATGAATATTCAAAATGATGGACGCATTATGAATGACTTAGTGGAAATGACCGTAAATGGTAAAGGAATTAAGTTATTAAGTGATGGTAGTGCGGTTCGTGCATTCTGTTATATTAGCGATGCAGTGACGGGTATAATTAAAGCAATGTTAGTTAATGAAAATAAAGCCGTATTTAACATTGCTAATGAAACTGAAGCTAAATCTATTCGAGAGGTTGTAACTCTTATTCAAGAGATATTTCCAGCGTTAGTTCCCTCTGTAGAATATGCTCAAAATAGTAATGCTAACTCTAAAGGGTATTTCTTTACTTCCCGTACAGAATTATCAACAAAACGTTTAGAATCTTTAGGCTGGAAGCCTGAGACATCATTAGCAGAAGGTCTTAAAAAGACGATTCAAAGTTATTTATAAAATTGAAGGATAACAAAATGAAAAAATATGACTATCTTATTGTCGGGGCAGGTCTTTTCGGCTCAATTTTTGCTCATGAGGCGACTAAACGTGGTAAAAAATGCTTAGTAATTGAAAAACGTGATCATATTGGTGGAAACTGCTATACCCAAAATATCGAAGGCATCAATGTGCATAAATATGGTGCTCATATATTTCATACAAGCAATAAGGTTGCTTGGGACTATATCCAGCAATTTGCTGAATTTAACCGTTTTACTAACTCTCCTGTAGCTCGTTACAAAGATGAATTGTATAGTCTACCTTTCAATATGCTTACATTTAATAAAATGTGGGGGGTTATCACACCACAAGAAGCTGAAGCTAAAATTAAAGAGCAGATATCAAAAGAGAATATTACAGAGCCTAAAAATCTAGAAGAGCAAGCTATCTCATTAGTTGGCCGCGATATCTATGAAAAATTAATTAAAGGTTATACTGAAAAGCAATGGGGGCGGGAGTGTACAGAACTTCCGGCATTTATCATTAAACGTTTACCTGTTCGTTATACCTATGATAACAACTATTTCTATGATACTTATCAAGGTATCCCAATTGGTGGTTATACGGGTATTTTTGAAAGAATGTTAGAAGGTATTGAAGTAAAATTGAATATTGATTTCTTTTCTGAGCGCGAATATTACGAAAGTTTAGCAGAGAAGATTGTGTTTACAGGAATGATTGATGAATATTTTGATTATCAATTCGGTAAATTAGAGTACCGTAGTTTACGTTTTGACAATGAAGTATTAGATGTTCCAAATTACCAGGGAAATGCAGTAGTAAATTATACGGAAGCTAAAGTACCTTATACTCGTATCATTGAACACAAACACTTTGAATACGGTACGCAAGCTAAAACGGTAATTACTCGTGAATATTCAAAAGAGTATGAAGAGGGTGATGAGCCGTATTACCCAATAAATGACCAAAGAAATAATGAACTTTATACTAAATATAAGGAATTAGCAGATAATCAGACTAATGTAATATTTGGTGGTCGATTAGCTCAGTATAAATATTTTGATATGCATAATATTATTGCTGAAGCCTTAGAATGTATAAATAGTCATTTCAAATAGAATAAGTATAGAGGGTTAGCTTTGAATAAGTTCATATCAATGATCACTTTAATGCTATTTGATGTGGTGGCTATATTTTTAGCAATCGCGCTAGCTGTGTCACTAAGACAGATATTAAATCTCTTCTTTGATTTGCCAGTTATTGGATATAGTTATCTCACATTTGGAAGTGTTTATATTACCCTTATTTTTATTTTATTTTATTTTGGCGTTTATACGAAACGTTTTGACTTTTGGCACGAGGCTAGAATAGTTGTGCGTTCTAGCTTCTTATCTTTTGTTATTGTATTAGCTGGGTTGGTTTTAGGGCAGAATGCAGAATATTACTCTAGAAGTACGCTGATTCTAATATTCTCGTTAAGTGTGATTACAATACCATTATTGAAGATATTTGCTAAGAAGGTTTTATTTCTATTAGGCTTTTGGAAGAAAACGGCAAAAGTAATCTCAAATAATCATAATTTTGAGTCCGTATTGTTTGATAATTATTACTTAGGTTATGTAAAGTCATCAGATTCTAAACACTCGACACTTTTCATCGATAGTGTGAATTTGACGAAGGAGAAGCTTGATAGGATCATTGAGGAGAATATTAAGAATAGCAGAGAGATTATCTTTACACCTGTGCTTAATGGGTATGACTTCTCACAATCGCATATTTATAATGTGTTTAGTTCGCGTACAAATGTATTTATTTTGGAAAATAAACTATTAAGCAAGATAAATAAGTTTATCAAGTTAATGCTTGATTATCTGTTGGTGGTATTCTCATTCTTTTTATGGGGGCCAGTGCTTCTGATTATTGCTTTTTGGTTGAAGCTTGAAGACCCTAAAGGTGATATTTTATTTAAGCAAAGACGTTTAGGACTAAATGGTAAAGAATTCTTTTGCTATAAATTTAGGTCAATGTATTCAGATCAATCTTTTATGCCAGCATGGTTGGAAAATCACCCTGAGGAAAAAGCATATTATGATCTTTATCACAAGTATATGAATGATCCCCGAATTACAAAAGTAGGTCGTTTTTTACGAAGAACCTCTCTTGATGAGTTACCTCAGTTATTTAATGTATTACGAGGAGAAATGAGCCTTATCGGACCGCGTCCATATATGGTTATTGAGAAAAATGATATAGGTAAAAAAGCACCGCTAGTCTTAGCTGTTAAACCTGGTATTACTGGGTTATGGCAGGTTAGCGGGCGTAGTGATGTGCATTTTGATGAGCGTGTTGAGATGGATGTTTGGTATATGAAAAATTGGTCATTATGGAATGATGTTATCATTCTACTAAAAACAATTCATACTGTTATAAAACGCGATGGAGCTTCTTAATGGGTGTAGTAACCAAATCAAGAATAACATATTTTGATATTTTGAATATCTTAGCCTGCTTTGCGGTATTGTCTTTACATCATAATGGGATTGTTCATAATTTTAATGTAAATACATTAGCATGGAAACAATCATTGATGTTTGAAGTGTTATTCTATTGGGCTGTGCCTATTTTTTTTATGCTAACAGGTGCTACATTATTTGGATATCGAAATAAATATTCAACTCAGGATTTCTTTAAAAAGAGAGTTTTTAGAGCAATAGTTCCCTTTATTATATGGAGTATTATTTTACTGTTCCATTCGTGGTTAGTTGGTAAGTACTCATATAAGAATATCAATGAAGTTTTAAGTGCTATTATTACAACAAGGATATACCATGGTGATATCTATTGGTTCTTTATCCCTCTGATATCGTTGTATTGTTTTATACCGGTATTATCTCTGCTAAAGGATAACAGGAACATTTTATGGTATATGGCTATTTTTTTATTTGTTACTCATTCTTGTTTACCATTATTCTTTCTATTCTTAGGTATTAAATATAATAATTCATTATCATTTCCTGTGGCTGGATATGTATTATTTCTAATTTTAGGTTACCTTTTTTCTACAATCGAGTTATCTAGAAAGCAAAGGATTATAATTTATTTACTTGGCTTGATATCTGCATTTATTAGATATGCTGGGACCTATTATTATTCTTTAGAGCAAGGGAAGATTGATAAGTTTCTGTTTGGTTATATACAATTTCATTCTGTATTATTAGCTTTGGCAGTATTTGTTCTAGTTAAAGAAATAGGAAAAAATGTCGAATCTGTCAAGATCGCAAACTTTCTTGCTGTTCTATCATCATGTAGCTTGGGGATTTATTTAATTCATAAGCTAGCGATGTCTTATGAATTGTATTTTCTACAAATTACAGCTGATAATGTTTATTGGCGCTTTGCTGGGGCTTTTTTGACCTACTTTTTA
This sequence comes from uncultured Haemophilus sp., assembly GCA_905205995.1. GTDB lineage: Bacteria > Pseudomonadota > Gammaproteobacteria > Enterobacterales > Pasteurellaceae > Haemophilus_D. The sequence goes on from CAJLFU010000023.1 coordinate 28,234, forward strand.
TGCCTAAGTGTAGTGTTAGTTATAAAAAGAATTCCTTATTTGAGGGTTGTTTTTCCATAAGCTATGAATATCCTCATCACCGGCGGTTCCGGCTTTATCGGTTCCGCCCTTATTCGGTATATCATTAATCAGACTCAAGATTCCGTTATCAATATCGATAAGCTAACCTATGCGGCAAATCAATCCGCTTTGAAAGAGGTAGAAAATAATCCTCGCTATGCTTTTGAGCAAGTTGATATTTGTGATCTTAAGGCGATAGAAAGCGTTTTCGAGAAATATCATCCTGATGCAGTGATGCATTTGGCGGCAGAGAGTCATGTCGATCGTTCTATTACGGGAGCGGCTGATTTTATTCAAACCAATATTGTTGGTACTTATACATTGTTAGAAGTTGCTAAGAATTATTGGCATACCTTAGACAAAGCTAAAAAAACGACCTTTCGATTCCACCATATTTCTACAGATGAAGTGTATGGGGATTTATCCTTTTCTGAACCAGCCTTTACCGAACATTCCCCTTATCATCCTAGCAGCCCTTATTCAGCCTCAAAAGCAGCGAGTGATCATTTGGTACAGGCTTGGCATCGCACTTATGGTTTGCCGGTGATTATCACAAACAGTTCAAATAACTATGGAGCTTATCAACATGCTGAAAAGCTCATCCCTTTAATGATTTCAAATGCTGTGATGGGAAAGCCTTTGCCAATTTATGGTGATGGGCAGCAGATTCGAGATTGGTTATTTGTGGAAGATCATGTTCAAGCTTTATATTTAGTTTTGACAAAAGGTCGAGTAGGGGAAAACTATAATATCGGTGGAAATTGTGAAAAAACAAACCTTGAAGTGGTTAAAACAATTTGCCAATTACTCGAAGAACTTGCACCAAATAAGCCTAATCACATTAAGTATTACGAAGATTTAATGACTTTTGTAAAAGACCGACCTGGTCACGATGTGCGATATTCATTGGATTGTTCTAAAATTCATGCAGAATTAGGTTGGCGACCGCAAATAACCTTTGAACAAGGACTTCGTCAGACGGTAAAATGGTACCTAGAGAATAATAGATAAATAAAGGAGAAGAACCACATGCAAATTACATTATCTACGGCTCCCGTTTCGGAGAGTTGGGGCAAAAATGCCATTTTAAGTTTTAATCAAGATCAAGCCGTTATTCATCTTAAAGATGATGAAAAATCGAACCTTGTTTTAGTTCAAAAAGCCGCACGTAAGTTGCGTGGGCAAGGTATTAAAGATGTTGAACTTGTGGGGGAGGCATGGGAATTAGAAAATTGCTGGGCATTTTATCAAGGTTTTTACTCGGCGAAGCAAGATTATTCGATTGAATTTCCTCATTTAGATGATGAGCCACAAGATGAATTATTGGCCCGTATTGAATGTGGCGATTTTGTGCGTGAAATTATTAATGAACCGGCACAAACCCTTACTCCGGTTAAATTAGCAGAACGTGCGGCTGAGTTTATTTCTAAACAAGCCGAAAATTATGCCGATAAAAGTGCGGTCAGTTTTCAAATCATTTCTGGCGAAGCGTTAAAAGAGCAAGGTTACCATGGGATCTTTACTGTGGGTCGTGGTTCTATTAATCCGCCAGCTATGTTGCAATTAGATTTTAATCCGACTAATGATCCGAATGCGCCGGTATTAGCGTGCTTGGTTGGTAAAGGTATTACTTTTGATAGTGGTGGTTATAGCATCAAACCAAGTGATGGCATGAGCACCATGCGTACTGATATGGGCGGCTCTGCATTATTAACAGGTGCGTTAGGATTTGCCATTGCGAACGGTTTAAATCAACGTGTAAAACTCTATCTATGCTGTGCGGAAAACTTGGTGAGTAGTAATGCGTTTAAATTGGGTGATATCATCACGTATAAAAATGGTGTAACCGCTGAAATTTTAAATACTGATGCGGAAGG
>CAJLFU010000024.1 GCA_905205995.1 uncultured Haemophilus sp.
TTCCTATTGCAAGCTAAAATGCCAATGGAATTCGAAGATTATTGTATTTAATCAAGGATTAAAACATAATAAAAGTGCGGTCAGTTTTTGAGGGGGTTTAAAACTCTTTAAAATTGACCACACTTTATATTTTGAGGAAATATCTTACCGATAAATACTCGTACAATACGTCAGGGCTTGTCTTATGGCTTTTCCTAATTCTTCATCTGAAATATTCTTGTCATATTTAAATTCTAATGGTGAATTGTCAGGAAGTGAAATTCCTGTACTTCCATCTAAAGAATCTTGATGAAGAGGCGAAATAGTTATATATAAATCATCCTGCTCTAAAGATAAAGAAGACATATCCTTATAGATAGATTTTTTATTTTTGTATCCATAGCGTTTTTTCATCTCTTCCTCAAGTCTTTTTTGCAACCCTTTCATTTTTTCAGAATTAAAGATAGCCTGAAACTCTTCGAACGAAACTTCTTTACTTTCATTAAGCTTTTCTTTAATTAACCTTCCTAGATCTAAATCAGAAATATCAACTTGATTAAAAATAAAATCTTGATCTGGATCTGTCATTCCAATCATCCCTCTAATAATAGAGGTCACTAATAAGAATTCATTATTTACTATAACTGAAACAGTTTTGGGTTTATTCATATCAATTTACCTTATTAACAATAATATTAGTTCCTTTCGATCTAGTATACATTAAACAATTACCTAATTTACCACTTTGACTTGTTATGCTACCTATAGTGATATTTCTACAGAAAAAGTGAATATGAAATTATAAGGTTTACTTAAAATAATCATCTTTGGAAACAAAAGCGCAGTCAAAATCGCTTGTGTTTTTGACCGCACTTTTATTTGGTATCTATATATTCTATGCTTGATAGCAGGCAACATAATATCCAACATCTTTGTTATGATATTCATCTACAATATGTCTACCGCCTAGAGAAATAACTTTTTCCTGAGTCAGGACATATGAAAAAAGTGCAAATTCATCATCCTCATCAGGAGAAACTATCTCAATAACTAAATGATCAGGAATTGTTATTTTATAAGAATAAAGCAACTAATCTGTTTCATTACTATATACTTCAATATATCTCTCAACATTCATAATCACAATTTCATCTTCTAACATAATAAATGATAAAGTTAAGAGGCTTTTAAATTACTTCATCAATTAACTATATTGCTGCCGATACTTCTCTAAATTATCTTGAAAATGCTGAATATAGTATTCGATGTCTTTTTCTCGGTAGCCAAGAATTCGGCCGATTTCACGTTCTACTTTTGGATCAAAACCATTCACAGTGCTGGCAGGAAGTAGCACTTCCATTTGTTCAGCGAGTGCAATAGATTGAGGTAAATAGACAATAAAATCAGTTAAGCAAACATCATTAATATGACGCTGCACCGTTTTTGAATGAAACATTCCTTGCTCAAGATAAGGGAGAAAGGCGTCAGGAATACCAAGCTCCTGATTGAATAATGCCACTTGCTTTTCGCCCCTTAACATTAATTCCAGCTCCTTGCCTTCATGCGGCCCAAGAATACCTTTTTCCATAAGAATATTCCTTTCGTTGAAATAAAAAAGGGGATTGGATGATTGACCAGATCCCCTTCATTGTACGCCTATTTGGCCACAATTTTCATCTAAATGACGAAATTATTTTTTCCAATTTTTCAACGCATCGGCAAAGGCATTGCCCATCGCACTATTTCCTCTTGGATTGCGATCTTGGCGAGGCGCATTGCTTCTTGGTTTTGCACTTAAAGTGCGGTCAGATTTGCCGTCATTTTTAACCGCACTTTCATCTAATCGCATCGTCAGCGCGATACGTTTACGCGGCACATCCACTTCCAACACTTTCACTTTTACGATATCGCCAGTTTTCACTACTTGATGTGGATCTTCTACGAATTTATCGCTTAATGATGAAATATGTACTAAACCATCTTGATGAACACCGATATCCACAAATGCGCCGAAGTTAGTCACATTGGTGACGGTACCCTCTAAAATCATACCTGGTTTTAAATCGGTGATTTCTTCCACGCCTTCTGCGAATACAGCAGTTTTAAACTCACCACGCGGATCGCGCCCTGGTTTTTCTAATTCTTTGAAGATATCTTGGACAGTCGGTAAACCAAATTGCTCATCAATAAATTGTTTTGCATCAAGCTGACGTACCACACCGGCATTGCCCATTAAATCTTGAATAGATTGCGCGGTAGCTTGCAAGATTTTTTCGACCACGGGGTAAGCTTCTGGGTGAACACCTGAAGCATCAAGTGGATTTTTCCCGTCTGCAATACGCATAAAGCCTGCACATTGCTCAAAGGCTTTTGGCCCTAAACGTGGCACTTTTTTCAATTCGCTGCGGCTTTCAAAACGCCCATTTTCATCACGGTATTCCACAATGTTTTGTGCTAAGGTTTTTGTCATCCCCGCCACGCGAGCAAGCAATGGCGCAGATGCTGTATTCAAATCCACACCCACTGCGTTTACACAGTCTTCCACCACCGCATCGAGTTTACGCGCAAGTTGGGTTTGGTTGACATCGTGCTGATATTGCCCTACACCAATGGCTTTCGGTTCGATTTTCACTAATTCTGCCAATGGATCTTGTAAACGACGTGCAATTGATACCGCACCACGTAAAGATACATCTAAATTCGGGAATTCATTTGCCGCAAATTCAGAAGCTGAATAAACGGACGCGCCCGCTTCGCTCACCACAACGGTTTGCGGTTTATTTTCTTTAATTTCTTTAATCACTTCTTTCACAAAACGTTCTGTTTCACGAGAGGCCGTACCGTTACCAATGGCAATTAACTCTACGTTATGTTTGCGGATTAAGCTGAAAATCGCCACTTGCGCTTCAGCTTCACGGCCCGTGTGTGGATAAATGGTGGTGGTATCTAATAATTTACCTGTGTTATCCACCACCGCGACTTTAACCCCCGTACGCAAGCCTGGGTCCAAGCCCATGGTGCATTTCGCGCCAGCCGGTGCTGCCATTAAAAGTGCGGTCAAATTTCGAGCGAAAACATCAATGGCCTCTTCTTCCGCTTTTTCACGTAAACTTGCCATTAATTCCGTTTCTAAATGCAACGACACTTTGATTTTCCATGTCCACGCAATCACTTGCTCACGCCATTTATCCGCAGGCTGCCCCGTAAAACGTACATCTAAATAATCACGAATAATTTCTTCACAATAACTTTGGCGACTTCCCTCTTCCGCATCAGGATCCGCATTTAAGCTTAATTGTAAAATGCCCTCATTACGTCCACGGAACATGGCTAATGCACGGTGAGAAGGCACATTTTTCAATAATTCTTGATGATCGAAATAATCTTGGAATTTTGCCCCTTCCGTTTCTTTGCCTTCGATCACTTTCGATACAATAACCGCATTTTTCGCTAAATAATCGCGGACTTTCGCTAATAAGCCCGCATCTTCAGCAAAACGCTCCATTAAAATATAGCGTGCACCGTCAAGCGCTACCTTAGTATCGGTTACGCCTTTATCAGCGTTCACAAATTCCGCGGCTGCTGTTTCCGGATCATTTTTCGGTTCGTTCCAAAGTAAATCAGCCAATGGCTCAAGACCGGCTTCAATCGCAATTTGCCCTTTCGTACGGCGTTTCGGTTTGTATGGCAAATACAAATCTTCTAATTCGGTTTTGCTTTGTGTCGCATGGATTTTGTCACGCAATTCATCAGTCAATTTCCCTTGCTCTTCAATAGATTTCAAAATGGTTTGACGACGATCTTCTAATTCACGTAAATAAATTAAACGGGTTTCAAAATGACGAAGTTGGGTGTCATCCAAGCCACCAGTGGCTTCTTTACGATAACGGGCGATAAATGGAATGGTGTTGCCATCATCTAATAATTGAATAGCGGCGAGGATTTGTTGGGGTTGAACGGTTAATTCTGCTGCAATAATTTGGCTAATTTGTTGATTTAACATTGTCATACTTCTTTGTTATTAAAGGATTCGATAAAAACGGGAATAGAATACTGGTTTTAGACAACAGGCTCAAATATAATTCAAAAAAATTTCTTTTATTTTTATTATGGCAAAATCAAATTACATTACCCGTCAAGGCTGGCTTGCGCTTGACCAAGAACTTAAATTTTTGTGGAAAGAAGAACGCCCCAAAGTCACTCAAGCTGTTTCAGATGCTGCCGCGCTTGGTGACCGCAGTGAAAACGCGGAATATATTTACGGCAAACGTCGCTTACGTGAAATTGATCGCCGTGTACGTTTTCTTTCCAAACGCTTAGAAGTGCTACAAATCGTGGATTATCATCCGAAACAAGAAGGCAAAGTGTTTTTTGGTGCATGGGTTGAGCTAGAAGATGAAGAAGGCGAAGTGAAGCAATACCGACTTGTCGGCTGCGATGAATTCGATCCCGCTAAAAACTGGATCTCCATTGATTCTCCCGTCGCGCGCGCTTTAATCGGGAAAGGCGTTGATGATGAAATCCATGTGGAAACACCCTCTGGTAAAGTTGTGCTCTATGTGAACCGAATTTGGTATGAGAAATAGTTACTCTCAAAAACAAAAGAGCGGTCAAATTGACCGCTCTTTTTTATTCTATTAATCGGAGCAATTATGCTTTATCACCAATTAATACAGACTCTAACGCAATCTCAATCATATCATTGAAAGTTAATTGACGTTCTTCTGCAGTGGTTTGTTCGTGTGTACGAATATGGTCTGAAACGGTACAAATACAAAGTGCTTTTGCACCATACTCTGCTGCCACGCCATAGATACCCGCTGCTTCCATTTCTACGCCTAAGATGCCGTATTTTTCCATTACATCAAACATTTCGAAATCTGGCGTGTAGAATAAGTCTGCCGAGAAGAGATTCCCTACGCGAACGTGTTTACCCTTTTCTTTTGCTGCTTGAACAGCGGCTTGTGCCATATCAAAATCAGCAATTGCAGCAAAATCGTTATCTTTGAAACGAATACGGTTTACTTTTGAATCGGTACATGCACCAAGGCCGATGATAACATCACGTACTTTAACGTCCATACGTACGGCACCACAAGAACCAACACGGATGATTTTCTTCACACCGTATTCAGTAATTAATTCTTTCGCATAAATTGAGCAAGATGGGATACCCATACCGTGACCCATAACAGAGATACGACGACCTTTATAAGTACCGGTATAACCCAACATATTGCGAACGTTAGTCACTTCTTTCGCATCTTCTAAGAATGTTTCAGCAATATATTTTGCACGAAGCGGATCGCCTGGCATTAATACAACATCTGCAAATGCACCTTCAGGAGCGTTAATATGTGGAGTCATTGTTTTTTCCTCTTGTTGATAAATAAAAAATCATTTAAGCAAACGTTTTCGCCTGCTTTAAAGTACAACACCACGAACGATTCGTGGTGTTGAGAGATAAAGTGCGGTCAAAATTCACCACATTTTAATTACATTGCTACGCCGCTTAACTCGATGAATAAACCTGCAATAGTTGCACTCATTAAGTTAGCTAATGTACCTGCGATAACTGCTTTTAAGCCTAAGCGAGCCACATCACCACGACGGTTTGGAGCCATACCACCGATACCACCGATTAAGATTGCGATAGAGCTGAAGTTAGCGAAACCACATAATGCAAAAGTAATGATTGCTTTAGTTTTTTCACTTAACACTACAGCAGTATCTGGTTGTAAGTATTTCGCAAATTCTAAGTAACCCACGAATTCATTTACTGCCAATTTAAGCCCGATCATTTGACCTGCAACAGCAGATTCTTCCCAAGATACACCGATTAAGTAAGCTAATGGTTTGAATACCCAACCAAAGATTGATTGTAAAGTTAAATCACCGTAACCGAACCAGCCGCCTACGCCGCCTAAAATACCGTTAATTAAAGCAATTAAACCTACGAATGCAATTAACATTGCACCAACGTTTAACGCTAATTGCATACCAGCACTCGCACCGCCGGCCATTGCTTCAAGCACGTTAGTTGGTTTTTCGCTATCGTCTGCATCAGGTTGTTTATCGGTAAATTGTTCAGTTTGTGGGAATAAAATTTTCGCAAATAACAAACCTGCAGGTGCAGCCATGAAAGATGCCGCAATTAAGTAAGTCAACGGTACGCCCATTTCTGCGTAACCCGCCATTACAGAACCCGCGATAGAGGCTGTACCACCCGCCATGATGGCGAATAATTCAGATTGGGTCATATTTCTAATGTAAGGACGAACCACTAACGGTGCTTCTGTTTGACCAACGAAGATGTTCGCTGCAGCAGACATAGATTCTGCTTTTGATGTACCTAATGCAACTTGTAATGCACCACCAATCACTTTGATAACTACTTGCATGATACCTAAGTAATAAAGCACAGAAATTAAACCAGAGAAAAAGACGATGATTGGTAAAACTTTCACCGCAAAGATAAAGCCGACATTTGAAGGATCTGCTAATCCACCAAAGACGAAATTAATCCCTTCGTTACCATACGCAATAACATTTGACACTCCATTTGCTGTCGCTTGTAATGCATCACGGCCATACGGCACATACAAAATAAGGGCCGCAAATCCGATTTGGATCGCCAAAGCCCCTAATACAGTACGTAAATTAATCGCCTTACGATTATTTGAAAATAATACGGCAATGATCAGTAATACGACAATGCCTAAAACGCTACCTAAAATACCCATTTTTTTCCCCTAGGTTGGTTAGATAAGTAAGTGAATAAAATTGTCCTATTCTACTTGTTTTTCGGTAAAAAGTCGGAATATTTTTGCTACTTTTCGATATGTTTGCTTATAAAATGGTCACAATTTTGGTCAGACCACAAGATTTCGCATAGTTTTCAAGCGCTTGCGTTTGTTCAACGGTTGGGACATAAGGTGTCAGCCCTTCGGCATCGCGCGCACCTTTTGTGTGCATTCGGATAATTTTGAACAAAACATCCGGATAATCTTTCAATAAGGAAGCGACTTTTTCCACCAACTGTTCTGCATCAAAAAAATTTGCCACATAAACTAACCGCACTTCTTCCACTTTATTTAATGGTAATAATTGCGCTAAATTCTTCAAATTGCGATCTAAATTTTCTTGCTTGATATGTTGATGAGTAGGAATGATGTTTTTAGGGACGATGCCTTGGCGATTTTGTCTATCAAAGCACAAACTTTGTAAGCCAAGTCCTTCTCCTTTCAAATCAAAGAGAAATTTATCTGTGACCTCAATTAAAGGACGAATTGCTTCAAATTCAAAGAAACCACTGCTATCTAAATAGCAAGTTAGTCCTTCCTTACGTAGTTTTTGAAACAATGGAACGAGCTTTTTATGATGAATGGTGGGTTCCCCGCCAGAAACCGTCACACCACGAATGAAAGGTACTGCATCCATCACTTGCTCATACAAATGTTGTAGACTGACTTGATGAGCCCCTTCAGCATAACGAGGAATGGTTTCTGGATTATGGCAATAAAGGCAGTTTAGCTTACAGCCTTGTAAGAAAATACTGGTGCGATTCCCCTGTCCTTCCACATTAGAAAAAGGAATAATACGATGCAGGGGAACATAAATATCAGAAAGTGCGGTCACAAAAAACGCTGTTTTCTAGAGTAAGTCATCACTTACGAAAGTTTCATTTGGAAAATCACTAATTCCGCTTGGCAGCAAAATGTGAAAACCGCTTTAAGCAAGTATCCATCTTCAACCTGTTGAATTTCAGACTGAATTTGACAAGGTTCACTTTCGATATCACGTGCTTTTAACGTGAAATATTCCAATGCACCTTCTGCATCTTGACGAGTGGCGTAAAACTGTTCGATAGATAAACTACAATCGCTGTTATCAAACAATGATTTCATATCGAAAGTATTACAACCTACACATTCAATTGGTTTTTCAGTTTGAATGGCCATATTTTCTCCTTATCTAAAAAAGCCGTGACATAACACGGCTTATTAAGTTTAAAATTATTTTGCTGCAACAAAGCCTACGGCTTCGTACACTTTATCAAGGGTTGCTTTTGCTCTTGCACGGGCTTTTTCCGCACCTTGACGTAAAATTTCGTCTAAAAGTGCTTCATCGTTACGATATTGATAGAAACGTTCTTGTAAACCAGCAAGCAAGTTTGACACTTCGTCAGCCACCGCTGTTTTTAAGTGGCCGTACATTTTGCCTTCAAATTCTTTTTCAAGCTCTGCCACGGATTTATCGGTTACCGCAGAAAGAATATCTAATAAGTTAGATACACCCGCTTTATTTTGCACATCATAACGTACAACAGGTGGTTCATCAGAGTCTGTTACCGCACGTTTAATTTTTTTCGCCACCGATTTTGGATCTTCAAGCAAGGTCACCACGTTATTACGGTTATCATCTGATTTTGACATTTTTTTGTCAGGATCTTGCAGAGACATAATACGCGCGCCGGCTTTGCCTAAGAAGATTTCAGGGATCGTGAAAATATCACCGTAAAGAGCATTAAAACGAGCCGCAATATCACGAGTGATTTCTAAATGTTGTTTTTGGTCATCCCCTACCGGTACACTTTTCGCTTGATAAAGCAAAATATCTGCCGCCATTAAAACCGGATAATCAAATAAACCCACGTTAATATTTTCGGCATAACGTGCTGATTTATCTTTAAATTGAGTCATACGGCTCATTTCACCAAAATAGGTGTAGCAGTTTAATACCCAGCTTAGTTGAGTATGTTCTGGTACATGAGATTGTACGAAGATCGTACTTTTATTCGGATTAATGCCACAAGCCAAGTAAAGGGCGAGCACATCAAGGGTGGCTTTGCGAAGTGCCACAGGATCTTGGCGTACAGTGATGGCATGTAAATCCACCACACAGAAAATACACTCATAATCTTCTTGCATTTTCACCCAGTTGCGAAGTGCACCTAAATAATTCCCGATAGTTAATTCGCCGGAAGGCTGCACGCCACTGAATACAATTGGTTTTGTCATTGGTTATCCTTTCATTCTGTAAATTGAATTGGCGCTATGATAACAAAAGATAGGGCGTTTTTTAATGATTCAGTTCAAAACAATGTGTAAAAATGCTATATTACGCCCAAAATTTCTACAGCTTACAATCTATAATCCCAATGAAAAATTATAATGATATGGCTTTGGCACTTGCCGGTGTTTGTCAATCTGTCTTATTAATCAGTCAATTAGCACAAAAAGGCGAAGTTGATCATCAAGATGCATTCCAAACCACCATTCATTCTCTTCTCATCACTCAACCTGAAGATACATTAGCCGTATTTGGCGGTGATGTTAAACATCTTAAAGTGGGATTAAACACACTTATCGAGCAACTGACCCAATTAAATGACAAAAATTTGTTGAATTATTGGGGCAGCCTGTTAGCGTTAGAGAGCAAATTAAACAAGCAACCTGAAATCAAACAAGAACTTGCCCGCCGTATTGCCCGTTTACCAGAGCAACTTGCTTATCATGACAATCAATTTGATGATGAGATGTTTTCAATCATGGCAAATATTTATGTCGATACAATTAGCCCTTTAGGCAAGCGCATCCACATTATTGGTTCGGCATATCATTTACAGCAACAAAATGTGCAAGACAAAATTCGTGCGTGTTTGCTTGCTGGCATTCGTTCTGCCGTCTTGTGGCGTCAAGTCGGCGGCAGCAAATGGCAACTGTTGTTTCATCGTAAAAAATTAGTGCAAGCGGCACGACAACTCTACTCAACTTTAAATTAATCCTTGGAGAACTCTTATGCAACTTTCCGCATTAACCGCTCTTTCCCCGATTGACGGTCGTTATCAAGATAAAGCCACTGCATTGCGTGATATTTTCAGTGAATTTGGCTTGCTCAAATTCCGTGTCACCGTGGAAGTACGTTGGTTACAAAAATTGGCGGCGACCGCTGAAATCCAAGAGGTTTCTTCTTTGTCTAAAGAAGCAAACGATTACCTTAATAAAATTGTGGGAGAATTCAGTCTTCAAGATGCTGAACGTATCAAAGAAATTGAGCGCACCACGAATCATGATGTAAAAGCGGTTGAGTATTTCTTAAAAGAAAAAAGTGAAGCCTTGCCAGAATTAGCCAAAGTCTCTGAATTTATTCACTTTGCTTGTACCTCGGAAGATATTAACAATCTTTCTCACGCTTTAATGTTAAAAACAGCACGTGAAGAAGTAATCTTACCTGAATGGCAAAAACTGATTGATGAAATCACCCGTTTAGCAAACGAATACAAAACCATTCCATTACTTTCTCGCACACACGGCCAACCTGCCTCACCAAGTACTGTGGGTAAAGAAATGGCGAACGTGGTTTACCGTTTAAAACGCCAATTCAAACAACTCCAACAAAATGAAATCTTGGGTAAAATCAACGGTGCAGTAGGTAACTACAATGCGCATTTATCGGCTTATCCAAATATTAACTGGCACAAATTCAGTGAAGAATTTGTCACCTCTTTAGGTTTAGATTGGAACCCATACACCACTCAAATTGAACCACATGATTACATTGCGGAATACTTTGATGCCGTGGTTCGTTTTAATACCATCATCATCGACTTCGATCGTGACTTATGGGGTTACATCGCGTTAAATCACTTTAAACAGCGAACTATTGCGGGTGAAATTGGTTCATCAACCATGCCGCATAAAGTAAATCCTATCGACTTCGAAAACTCAGAAGGTAACTTAGGTTTAGCCAATGCCGTGATGGCTCACCTAGGTCAAAAATTACCAATCTCTCGCTGGCAACGTGACTTAACCGACTCTACCGTATTACGTAACTTAGGTGTGGGTTTAGGTTATTGCTTAATTGCCTATGCTGCAACGCGTAAAGGTATCAGCAAATTAGAAGTGAACGAACAACATCTCCGTGATGAACTCAACCAAAACTGGGAAGTTTTAGCAGAGCCAATTCAAACCGTGATGCGTCGCTATGGTATTGAAAAACCATACGAAAAATTAAAAGAACTCACCCGCGGTAAACGTGTTGATGAAAAAGCGATGCGTGAATTCATCGAGAAACTGGATATCCCTGCTGATGAAAAAGCGCGTTTACAACAACTCACACCTGCCACCTACATCGGTGCAGCCATTGAGTTAGTGGAAAAACTTTAATAAAGAAAAGGGCATCTTTTCATGTCCTAAAAAATCAAAGTGCGGTCAAAAACATCTTAGATTTTGACCGCACTTTTTTATTTCTTCTCTTACCTATTACATCATTCACGCTTAATAAATAGCAATCTAGCGTGATCATACACCCAATTAAAAATAAAGGTATAAATGGTGATCATCACCGTTAAACTGAAATCCATCATAAAAGCCGTGATCCAATCCACTTTTAAAAAGTAAGCAATGATCGGCATGGTGAAAATAAGCAAACCGCCCTCAAATGAAATGGCATGTAAAGTACGGAATATGACACCTCGCTTTTCTCGCGGACCCGTAAAAATTTTATCGAGGAAATAATTAAAGATCATATTCCATAGCATTGCGGTTAAGGAAACCAGCACCATGGAACCAAAGAGAATAGAAACACTTTCTTCGGTAAAGAAATACAAAGCGAAAACAGAAAGCAACACAACAGTGGCTTCAAACAAAGTTGCGTGAAAAAGTCGCTCAAGAAAGCTCATTTGTCATCCTTTACAAAGAAAAAGTGCGGTCAAATTCACCGCACTTTTCATCAATATTTTATTAATTGGTTTTTAATTTATTCCAATATTTTTCGTAAATATCCACTGCTTCACCCACATCGCCTTGCATAATGCCTTTTTCAATATTTTCAGCCGATGGGAATAAGGTTGGGTTATTCGCCATTTCAGGTGAAAGTAATGCTTTCACACCTTCATTTGGCATAGAGAAGCCCATTTTTTCAACCACTAATTTCGCATTTTCAGGGCGAAGTAAGAAATCGATAAATTTATAAGCGCCCTCTGTATTTTTCGCACCTTTTGGAATCGCGTAGTTATCCATCCAGAAAATCGCGCCTTCTTTTGGATACACAAATTGGATACTTGGATTTTCTTTGTGTGCTAAATAAGCCGAACCATTCCATAACATCCCGATAGATGCCTCACCTTGTACAAATGGTACTTCTGGCGAGTCAGAGTTAAAGGTCACTACATTTGGTAACAATTTCACTAAGCGCTCATAAGCCGCTTTAATGTCTTCTTCATTCGTGGTGTTTGGTGATTTGCCATCTAAAAGTAATGCAATGTGGAACACTTCACGCGCATCACTGGTTAATAATACCTTACCTTTAAATTCTGGATTCCATAAATCAGCCCAACTCGTAATTTTGCTTGGGTCAATATCATCCGCATTCACACCGATACCGGTTAAGCCATAAACATAAGGCAGAGAATATTTGTTATTTGGGTCAAATTCCTTGTTTAATAAGTTTGCCGGAATTTGTTTAAAATTACTTAATTTGCTGTGTTCAAGCTCTTGTAACATATTTTCTTTCGCCATTTTATTGACGTAATAGCTTGATGGGAAAACTAAATCATAACCACTGCCTGTACTAGAGGTCAGTTTCAATTTAGCATACATTTCTTCATTACTTTCAAACGTAGAATAAATCACTTCAATGCCCGTTTCTTTGGTAAATTCTGCAACCAAATTTGATGGCACATAGTCAGTCCAGTTGTAAACATAAAGTTTTTCCGCAGCAAGTGCAGCAGAAGTTGCAGCAAATGCAACAGCAGAAAGACAAAGTGATTTGATGTATTGAACAGCATTTTTTTTCAATTTATTGACCTCCTCAGGACAATCAAAATAAACCTTAAGTAATCGTTTACTTATATAAACTTGGGTGAGTATAGCACCTTTTTAGCAAAAGGTTTGACATATTTTCCCATCAGGGTAAGATTCCCTCAATTTCAATTTTATGTTAATTAATTAGGCATCAATCATGCTCGAATTCGCTCATCAAGAACATATCAAATCTTATTATTTCGACAGTCGAAACCAAACCTTCGAATTGCCGCCTCTCACTCAGCAAGAAGAAGCGGATGTTTGTGTTATTGGAGCGGGTTTCTTCGGTTTATCAGCCGCCCTTGAATTAGCAGAAAAAGGCAAGAAAGTCATTGTGTTAGAAGGTGCTAGAGTGGGATTTGGCGCATCCGGCAGAAGTGGCGGTCAAGCTATCAATGGTTTTGAAGAAGGCATTGATGAATATATTGCTCAAATGGGCTTTGATAAAGCGAAAAAACTTTGGGATATGTCGCTAGAAGCCATTGATATTATTGATGAACGCATTGCGAAATATGGTATTCAATGTGATTGGAAAAAAGGCTATGCCACATTGGCGTTAAATGAACGTCGTATGGACGATCTCATTGAAATGGAAAAAGCCAGCCACGCAACTTTTGGCTATGACAAGATGCAACTTTGGGATAAAGCCAAACTGAAACAACATTTAGGCAGTGATATTTATGTGGGCGGTTTATACGATAGCAATTCTGGCCACTTACACCCACTTAACTATTGCTTAGGCTTAGCAAAAGCCTGCTTAGATTTAGGCGTGCAGATTTATGAACAATCGCCAGTTGTGGATTTAGTGGAAAAATCAGGTTGCATTGAAGTCAAAACCGATAAAAGTGCGGTCATTTCTCAAGATGTTATTTTAGCCACCAACGCTTATATTGATGCACTACCGGAATCTATTCATCGCGGTATTAATCGTAAAATTTTGCCAGTCGAGAGCTTTATTATTGCGACCGAGCCCTTAGATCAAGCTACCGCGGATTCAGTGATCAATAATGGCATGTCTGTTTGTGATAACAATATTTTGCTCGATTACTATCGTTTGAGCGCGGATAACCGTTTGTTATTTGGTAGTGACTCAAGCTCAGAAAAAGATATGGTACAAATTATGCGTGGCAATATGTTGCATGTCTTCCCACAATTAGAAAATGTCAAAATTGACTATGGTTGGGCAGGGCCGATTGATATGACACTGAATGCAAGCCCGCATTTTGGTCGTATCTCACCACATATCTACTTTGCACAAGGTTATTCAGGTCATGGCGTCGCACTAACAGGGCTCGCTGGACGCATTATTGCAGAAGCAATTTTAGGCAATGACGAACGCTTGAGAATTTTTGAAGAACTGAAAGTCCCATCGTTTTACGGCGGCAAACACCTCAAAAACTTAGCAACCAAGATCGGCGTACTCTATTACAAATTCCTCGATCGTTATCGTTAATTAAAAAAACAAAAGGCGTGTATCAAACACGCCTTTATTGTTTCGATAATATTAAGGTTTAATGTCTCGTAAAATAGGATTTTGCATAGAAATCAGGGTTTCCGTCGATTGAATTTCATCAATCAGCTGAATCTTAGTCGCCAACACAGAATGTAATTCAGCAATGGTGTGCGTCATCACTTTAATAAAAATGGAATAGTTACCTGTGGTGTAATAGGCTTCTACCACTTCATCAAAAGTGTCGAGTTTTTTAATCACTTTTTCGTAATCTTTTGCGCTTTTCAAAATAATGCCAATAAAGCAGCACACATCGTAACCTAGCTTACGCTCATCAATAATCGCTTTTGTGCCTTCAATCAGACCAGACTGACGCATTTTCTCTACGCGAACATGAATTGTACCTGGACTCACCCCAAAGCTCTTTGCCATTTCTGCATAAGGTGTACGGGCATCTTTTGTCAGTACTCGGAGAATTTGTCGATCAAGCGTATCGATATTGTGCATAAAACACCCCTGTTAGATCTTTTTTAAAATATTTTCTTTATTTTTGATAATATTCAATATTTAAAACAATGTAAAGAAATTACTTGAAACAAATTGCAATTTTATTGAATAATGCACAACAAATCTTACCAGTTATTATAAAAAGAAGGATAAATATGAAAAAGACGTTTATTTTACAACAACAAGAAATCAGCTTTGTGAAGAACACCTTTACTCAAAACTTGATTGAACAACTTGGCATTATTGAAGTGCAAGGTCCAATCCTGAGTGAAGTTGGCAATGGTATGCAAGATAACTTATCGGGTATTGAGAAAGCAGTTCAAGTAAACGTGAAATGTATCCCTAATGCGGTTTATGAAGTGGTTCACTCATTGGCTAAATGGAAACGTCATACTCTCGCACGCTTCCACTTCAAAGAAGGGGAAGGCTTATTTGTTCACATGAAAGCATTACGTCCAGACGAAGATTCATTGGATCAAACTCACTCTGTTTATGTGGACCAATGGGACTGGGAAAAAGTGATTCCTGAAGGTCGTCGTAACTATGCTTATTTAAAAGAAACGGTACGTTCTATTTATCGTGCAATCCGTTTAACTGAATTAGCCGTAGAAGCGCGCTTTGATATCCCATCAAGCTTGCCAAAAGAAATCACTTTCGTACATAGTGAAGATTTAGTTAAACGATACCCAGATCTTTCTAGCAAAGAGCGCGAAAACGCCATTTGTAAAGAATATGGCGCCGTGTTCTTAGTCGGTATTGGTGGCAAATTATCAGACGGCAAACCTCATGATGGTCGTGCACCTGACTACGATGACTGGACAACTGAATCAGAAAACGGCTATAAAGGTTTAAACGGCGATATTTTGGTGTGGAACTCTGAATTAGGTAAAGCGTTTGAGCTTTCTTCAATGGGTATTCGTGTGGATGAATCTGCATTACGTTTACAAGTTGGTTTAACCGGTGATGAAAATCGCTTAAAAATGGATTGGCACCAAGATTTATTAAACGGCAAATTACCTCTCACCATCGGTGGTGGTATCGGTCAATCTCGTATGGCAATGCTTTTACTTCACAAAAAACACATTGGTGAAGTGCAATCAAGCGTATGGCCAAAAGAAATGTTAGAACAATATCAACATATTCTTTAATCGAAAGAGAAAATAAAAAGTGCGGTGAAATTTCACCGCACTTTTGTTTTTAGAAAATTAATTAATCTTGTAATGCACCACTGTTAAACATTGGCAATCCCATTGTTTTTAAGCTGTCACGATAAATACCCAGTAAGTCTTTCTCCGTAATTTTTTGTAATTGATCTAACGGTTTATCTAACGCAGCGACTGTTTCAATCACAAGACCTTGTGGACCGGATTCTTGCGTCGCAATTTCAAATAACGCTTGTCCGCGACGAACATGACTACCTGAGCTAATCAACACGGCATGTTTGATTTTGTGTTTCGCTAAAGAGTAACGAGAGAAAAGTGCATTTTCGACTGTTGAACGTGCATAGTTATCCGAATAAATACGGCTTGCATCAACGCCTTTCTCAATTAACCATTGCTTCATTAAATCCCCTTCGGTTTTATTGTTTTGCGGCACCCCGCCAGTCACAATAATTAAAGCGTCTGGATTTTGATTCGCAATTTCTAAGGTTTTCTCTAAACGTTGCACCAAAATGTCATGCATGCTGCCATCTGGATTTAAGGCGTATCCCAACGTAATAATCGCCGATTGCTCTGGTAACTTGGTTTCGAGTTTATCGGTAATTGGCTGATTAGCCGCTTTATCAATCACTGCAAAGACTTTTTCTAATTTACTTGCGCTTTCTGGGGAAAGTTGTTTTAAGCGATCTAAATGTTTTGTCGCTTCCGCTTGGTTACCTTTAAAACGATTCCATGCAGCCAAGTAAGTATGTGCTTTCACATCATCTGGGGCCACATCAAGCACTTTTTGGTAAAGCTCAATGGCTTTATCTGTATTGCCGTTATAAATATTGGCATTCGCTGCACCAAACAAAAAATCCACACGATAAGGCTCAAGTTTATACGCTTCTAATAAAAGATCCGCAATACGCTCCATATTGGAAGGCAGTTTCGCGGTAAAACCCGCATTTGAAACACGAGCCGGTGAGTTTTGGATTTTCACTGCTTGTTCAAGCAACTCATCCACAACCTGTCTTTGAGTAAGAAGCTGTTGATAATTTAATTGAGGCTCAAGCACTTTCACTTCTGCCGTGCTGGCGAAGATGTTTACTGCAAGAGACGAAATCACAGCAAGTAAGGAAACCTTGAAGATTTTTTGCATAATTAATTCTCCATATTGGATTGAATAACAAAAAGAGCGGTCACTTTTTTATCAGTTTCCGCTCTTTTCACTAAGCTTGATTCATCGACATACACAATAACGTCAATGGATGGATACAAGTCACGTTAGATGACATATCAATCTGCCATTTACAAGTTTGGCATTCAGAGATCACATAATCAAATCCGCCTGCATTGATGTTATCGAATAAGTTTTTACCGATAGATTGGGAAACCTCGTAGTTTTCTTCTTTGAAACCGTATGTCCCTGCGATACCACAACATTGTGATGGTAGCATCACCACTTCTAAACCTGGAATTTGTTTTAACACTTCCAAGGTGTATGGTGCCCAGCCTGCTTTATCCACGTGACATGCAGTGTGATAAGCCACACGCAATTTCAATGGTTTAAGTGGTAAGGTTTTACCTTCTTTAAAAAGTTGATATAAGAATGGTGTCACCATGTGAATATGCGGACGAACCTTCGCATTGTCGATACCTAAAATATGATGGTATTCATCTCGTAAATTTAAGGTACAACTTGATGCTTCACTGATCACATCCAAGCCATTTTCATCCACCATTTTGCCGATGTAATCGGTGTTAAATTGTGCGATTTTCTTCGCTCGTTCTGGGAATTGGTTTACGCTTAATGGCAAACCACAGCATTTTTCTTTTTCCAATAACACCACACCAATATCCATTGCATTGAACACTTGAATAAATTCTTTACCCAATTGTGGATTATTGTAGTTCACATAACAACCGTGATAATACGCCACTTTGCGTTCGAATTTTTGTTGGCTTTCCACCATTTTTTTCATATACCAGCTGCGGAACGTACCAAAGGAATATTTTGGTAACGTACGATGGCGGCTGATTTTTAACGCTTTTTCTAACACAAATTTCGTTGCTTTCAAGCCCGTAATCGCATTCACAATTGGCGCAAGTGGCGTGTTAAGTGAACCCATAATATCGGTGTTACTTAAAATCGCATCACGTAATTTTTGCACTGTCGGTTTGTGTTGTTGAGCAGTGTATTTGTTTCTTGCACGAACGATAATGTCACCAATTTTTACATCAGACGGACACGCAATTTCACAACGTTTACAGTTAGTGCAGTATTTCAATGCTTCATCATAAAGCTCGGCTGATTTTAAGCGTAAACGCTCACCATCTGGGCCTGATTGTTTTGGACCTGGATAGTTTGGATTTTGACGCGAAACCGGACATACCGCGGTACAAGCCGTACATTTAATGCAGCTCTCAAAGCTTTCATCAAACGCATGATGATGTTGTGGCGCATTAAGGGATTGTTTTGCATTATCAATTAATTGTTGAATGTTCATAACGCCTCCTTAATGTGTGTTGTGAAGAATTTCATCCGCAACAGCAAGTGCTGTTACCACTGCCACGCCTGAGCCACAACCGAGCTCTAACGCATTGAAACCACCAATCACATTACCCACCGCATATAAATTCTCTAAAAATTGACCGCTCTTTTGCACTTGGCATTGTGCATTAATCACCACACCCGCAGATTGGTAAGGTTGTGGATTAGAGAAACGATGATCTGTCCAAGTAAAACGATCGGTATCTTTAAAACCTTCCACACCGATGATGTCAGAATGAAATACGGGCTCGTAGATTTTATCGAATTCAGAGACTAAACCTTTACTAAAGAAGCTGCCCGATGCTAAGACGAAATGCTCTGCTGTGATTTCTTCCTCTTCATGCAGGCGAGTTTGAATGGCGCGAACTTTGTTACCATGAAAATGCGCTTTTAATGCACTATCACCATTCATCATGAGTCCGCCTAATTTCTCAAAACGATGACGTAATTGAATACGTTGACGCATACCTAATAAAGAAGGCGGTAAGGTTGGTAATTCAAATAATGGTAAGCCTGTTGCTTTGCGAAGTGACTCCATAAACTCTTGATTTTCCAGACCGAAACAAGCTGGTAAGAAAATCGCTTCTGTACCTTTCGCGGCTTCTTTCATTTCAGCCACCAGATCATCAAATTTCAGTTTATATTCTAAAACTTGTGCAATATTTACACTGCGGAATTCACGGGAATTGGCACGTAACTGATCTAATTCTGGAATATTTAAAAAGCCCGTTTTCACTTCACAATGTGCAAATTGTGGATTAAGTGTAAGGTTATCCGCCAATAATTCTGGTTGGAAATCGTGATAGCCTTCAATGCCTAAAACCGCAATTTTTTTATACGGAAATGGGGTTTCGCCTTGTACAGTTGGCACACTATTTGGTGAAAGCCATGCACCACGTAAGCTACCTAAACCCGTTACGCGAAGATGATTTTCTGCACTTGAGCCAATTAAATCTAAATTTAACGATTCCGCTAATTTTTCAAAATCTTGCGCTTTCGCTAATACACGTTCAGCTCCCATAATGCTATAAGGGTGTTGTGGTAATTGAGCGGAAAGCGCGGTCAAATTTTCAGGAATATTTTTAACAAACGCACCATTTGGTAAACGGCTTAATAAATCCAATGAGCCAGATGCAAAATCAATCGCCGCTTGGCCGTTATTAATAATGACACAACGTTTGCCTTGTTCTTGTAGGGTGATGCCGCAAGTTAAACCTGCAAGGCCACCACCAATAATCACTACATCAAAATTCATTGTTATCCGTCCCTTGCTGTTTGTCTGCTTCAAGCGGTTGAACATCATTTAAGCCCAACACACTGCCATACATCCATGAAGTAAATTCCGCTTCACGAATCGCTTCGCCCCATGCAATAGGTTCAATACCGCGCCAACGCTCTTCCATAAAGGAGGTTAATTGTGTGGTTGATTGACGAGGTGTTGCCACTTCAAAACGGTTCATTAAGCCCGCCGCACGGCATGCGCAAAGCTCAGCTTGGCAAGTCCCCATCCCCACACGAGTACGGCGACGTAAATCCACTAAGTTATTCACATTTAATTCATCAACGGCATAACGTACTTCACCTGCTGTCACCGCTTCACATTCGCACACCATTGAACGATCAAGACGTTCTTTATCTAATAAACGAGTTGCACGAGAACCATGACGATATACGGCTGAATAACGAATCGTACTTGGAAGTGAAATGACTTTCTGATTGGTTTCTGCACGGCTTTCGCTTGAACCCGGTAATGGACGCTCAGCGGTTGTACAACGTGCTGTTTTATTGAGTTTTTTACAAACAAGATCCGTTGCCCATTCAGCCATTAAGCGATAAGTCATTAATTTACCGCCAGTGATAGTGATAAAGCCGTCTAAGCCATCACGCTCTGCGTGGTCAAGTAACACGATACCACGACTCACGTTACGACCAGATGGGTCATCATCAGACGCGACTAACGGACGTACGCCAGCATAAGCACGTAATACACGAGTATGACGCAAACTTGGAGCCAGTTTTTCCCCTTCACGGAACAGAATATCCACTTCTTCTGGGGTCACTTCCATGTTATCAATTTGATCGTAAGGAATACGGCTAGAGGTTGTACCGATAACGCAAATGGTATCACCCGGTACAAGAATGTCCGCATCCGCCGGTTTACGACAACGGTTAATGACCAGTTTGTTGATGCGGTGACCCATGACAAGTAATGCACCTTTCGCTGGGAACATTTTGATTTTGAGATCGGCATATTCTGCGATGCCTTGTCCCCAAATACCACCTGCATTGACGACTAATGGCGCAAAGAATTTGCGATTTACGCGATTTTTGTGATCGTAAACATCTACACCGATTACTTTGCCACCTTCACGAATTAAGTTTTTCACCTCGCAATAAGTGAACATTTTCGCGCCATTTTCGGTGGCGTCCATCACATTGGAGGCTGTTAAACGGAAAGGATCGATTGAACCATCTGGCACAACAACGGCACCGACTAAATCAGGGTTTACCGATGGTTCCATAATTTTGGCTAGTTTAGGATCAATGGCGACAGCCTCAATACCGGATTTGGTACAACTTTCGATGAACGTTTTTTGATAATCAAGGGAATCTTCAGATAAGGTGATAAATAAACCTTCTGTTTCATCCACACAGTGACGAGCGATATTGCGCAGAATTTTATTTTCTTTAATACATTCTTCTGCTGATTCCTGATCGTTTACAGCATAACGCGCACCACTATGTAACAAACCGTGGTTACGACCTGTTGCACCTGTCGCGATATCACGACGCTCTAATAAAATACAGTTAATTCCGCGTAATGCGCAGTCACGAGCAATACCCGCACCTGTTGCACCACCACCAATGATAATCACATCCGTCGAGATAGGTGAAAAATCACCCACATCACGATACATATTAGGCGATAATCCCATTGTTACCCCCAAAGCCAAAATATTAATAAAAAGAAACGTAAAAACTGTTACGAAGTCTTCGGCTATTGTATGGGAGAGCGGTTAAATTCACAACATTTTGAGCGAAAAAGAAAGTCATTTTGTGAAGTAGATCACATAATTTTCGTATTCGCTCATTTGTTAAAATTTTTTTTGTGAAATACATCACATTTTTGAATTATTTCTCTTTTTAATTTCTATTTTTATTTTATCATGCACGCTATCCCCATTATCGGGGTGGACTCATAATTAAAATGATTTTGGAGAAAAATTATGTTTGGACCATTTAAACCCGCACCGCATATTGCGGAACTTCCTGCGGAGAAAATTGATTCCACGTATAAACGCTTACGTTGGCAAGTGTTTGCAGGGATCTTCTTTGGTTATGCCGCTTACTATTTTGTACGTGCAAACTTTGACTTAGCACAACCCGGTTTAATTCAAGCTGGCTTGTACTCAAAAGCGGAACTAGGTGTTATCGGCTCAGCAGCTGGTCTTGCCTACGGTTTATCTAAGTTCGTAATGGCAGGTATGTCTGACCGTTCGAACCCTCGCGTATTCTTACCATTTGGTTTATTGCTTTCTGGTCTTTGTATGACCATGATGGGTTTATTCCCATGGGCAACCTCAGGCATTGGCATCATGTGGGTAATGATCTTCTTAAATGGTTGGTTCCAAGGTATGGGTTGGCCTCCATGTGGTCGTACAATGGTACACTGGTGGTCTAAATCAGAACGCGGTACTATCGTATCTATCTGGAATACCGCGCACAACATCGGTGGTATGATGCCGGGTGCAATGGTGCTATTGGCAAGTGCAGTGTTCTTCAGCACTCATGGTATCGAAGCACAAGCAAAAGACATTTGGCAACAATCCCTCTACTATCCGGGTATTGCAGCAATGATCTGTGCAATTCCAGTTTACTTCGTCATGCGTGATACTCCGCAATCTTGTGGTTTACCATCAATCGAAAAATGGCGTAATGACTACCCAGATGACTATAACGAAAAAACTTACGAAAACGATTTAAGTACAAAAGAAATCTTCGTAACCTATGTATTGAAAAACAAATTGTTATGGTACATCGCGATTGCTAACGTATTCGTATACTTAATCCGCTACGGCGTATTAAAATGGTCTCCGGTTTACTTAAGTGAAGTAAAACACTTCAACATCAAAGGTACCGCATGGGCTTACACAATCTATGAATTAGCAGCAGTTCCAGGTACATTATTATGTGGTTGGGTATCAGATAAGGTATTCAAAGGTAAACGTGGTTTAACAGGTTTCATCTTCATGATCTTAACTACCGCAGCAGTAGTAGCATACTGGATGAACCCAGCTACACCTGAAGCAGAGCTTGCAAACTACGCAGCTTGGTATGAAAACCCATATCAATTAACTGACTTCGTATTAATGACCTTAATCGGTTTCTTAATCTACGGCCCTGTAATGTTAATCGGCTTACACGCGCTTGAGCTTGCACCGAAAAAAGCAGCAGGTACAGCAGCAGGTTTCACCGGTTTATTCGGTTACTTAGGTGGTACTGTGTCAGCTTCAGCTGTTATCGGTTGGGCAGCACAACACTACGGCTGGGACGGCGGTTTCTACGTCATGATCGGCGGTGGTATCTTAGCGGTGTTATTACTCTTCATCGTAATGGTTGAAGAAGGTAAACATAAAGCTAAATTAGGCGATACCTACGGTACTAAATAATCTATAAATTAAAGGCGACAGGCGAAGGCTTGCCGCCTTTTTTATTACAAAAAACAACTGAATTTTTAACCGCACTTTAAAAGGAGATAATGTGATGAAATTGAATAAATTAACCATTATGTTAGGCGCGGCAGTTATGGCAAATGTAGCGTTAGCCGATCAAACTTGTGAGGCTCCCTATCGTTCAGCACTCCCCGCTTATACTTATAAATTAGACAAGGTGCTCGAAGTCAACGGACGTCAAGGCATTACCACTGATGGTAAATATTTATATGTATCGGGCAGTAAAACACTCGCCAAATACGATATGGATGGAAAACTGATTAAAGAAAATAAAGATCCTTTTGTCGGCTACCAAAAGGAAGCCAATCACATTGGCGACATTGATATCTACAACAATGAACTTTATGTTTCCTCCGAATGGTTTGATGCTGGCGTAGGTAAAAATATTCAAATTGCGATTCATGATCCCGAAACCCTCGCATTAAAAAGATCAGTTGATTTTAATCCTGAGTCAGGTCAAGTCGAAGTTTCCGGCATCACCGTAGATACCGTTCACAATTCAGTTTGGATGGCATCTTGGGTTGGTGAGGAAAGTGGCCGTTATTTATATGAATATGATCTTTCAACAGGTAAATATAAACGTAAAGTGCATTTACAACCTGTTCCACAATGGATTCAAGGGGTTTATGCCTACAACGGCGATCTCTATGTCACCGCTGATGACGGTACGGCAGATGAAAAAGAACCCGATCATATTTATCGTGTAGAAATCTCAGATAAAAATAATGAAGCTCGAGTTGTTTTAGAAAAAACATTGGATGATATTCGAGATGTCGGCGAAGTCGAAGGATTGAATGTGAATCCAAAAACGAAACAACTACTTGTCCATGCAAACCGAGGCAAACAAATTGTGTTAGGGATGCCAAAAGGATTTTATCCAGGATATGACCGTGAAATTAGTGAAATCTATTTTTACGACATGAAACCAAGATGTAATAAGTAAATCAAGGAGAACACACCATGAAACTCAAAACTTTAGCGCTTTCTTTATTAGCTGCAGGCGTACTTGCAGGATGTAGCGCACACTCTTCTGTGGACACTATGAAATCAGACAAAATTATCATTGCTCACCGTGGTGCAAGTGGTTACTTACCAGAGCATACGCTTGAATCTAAAGCGCTTGCATTTGCACAACATGCAGACTACTTAGAACAAGACTTAGCGATGACAAAAGATGGCCGTTTAGTTGTTATCCATGACCACTTCTTAGACGGCTTAACTGATGTCGCGAAAAAATTCCCAAATCGTCATCGTAAAGATGGTCGTTACTATGTCATCGACTTCACCTTAAAAGAAATTCAAAGTTTAAATATGACTGAAAACTTTGAAACCAAAGATGGTAAACAAGTTGCGGTATATCCAGGCCGTTTCCCACTTTGGAAATCCCACTTCAAAATCCATACTTTTGAAGATGAGTTAGAATTCATCCAAGGTTTAGAAAAATCGACTGGTAAAAAAGTGGGTATCTATCCTGAAATCAAAGCACCTTGGTTCCACCACCAAAATGGTAAAGACATTGCCGTTGAAACCCTTAAAGTATTGAAAAAATACGGTTACGACAAGAAATCTGACATGGTTTACTTACAAACCTTCGACTTCAATGAGTTAAAACGTATCAAAAACGAATTGCTACCAAAAATGGGCATGGATTTAAAACTTGTTCAATTAGTGGCATACACCGACTGGCATGAGACTGAAGAAAAAGATGCGAAAGGCAAATGGGTGAACTACGATTACGATTGGATGTTCAAACCAGGTGCAATGGCAGAAGTGGTGAAATATGCTGACGGTGTTGGTCCAGGCTGGTACATGTTAGTGGATAAAGAAAAATCTAAACCAGGCAACATCGTGTACACCCCATTAGTGAAAGAACTCGCACAATACAAAGTGGAATTACACCCATACACTGTACGTAAAGATGCATTACCTGAATTCTTCACTGACGTAAATCAAATGTACGATGCGTTATTGAATAAATCTGGTGCAACTGGTGTATTCACCGACTTCCCAGACACTGGCGTTGAGTTTTTGAAAAAACAAAAATAATACGTAAGTAAAAGTAATAAAAAGAGCGGTCAAAATTTGCGGTATTATTATGTAGCAAATGATAAAGACCGCTTAACTCAACTAACACAATCCTTGTGAACGTTGTCAAACGCAAGAATTTTTTATTTATGGTAAGAGTAAATGACAAAAAGGTGATTCAGCAAAAAATTGCGGAATTATCTAAACAAATCACCTGTATTGAAAAGCAAATTGGAATGTCTAAGCAACATATAGTTACGCTAAAATAAACCTTAGTTGCATTAGATAGTTAGCTGTGGGTACAGTTAAACTGCGAAACAATAAAAAATCAACATCATAGTTTGATTATACCCATCAACCGAGCGAATTATTGCTTAGGTATTAAAACATTTTACAGACCAATGGTTATCAGCAAGATGAATTGTGTTCAAGGTTTCATTCTAATTTTATCTGCAAGGCTTCTGTAAACATACATATTCTCGCATTCGTGTGCCTAGTCCAATGACAGTAATAAAATTTGACAAAAACAAATTATTTGTTTATAAAGCTGTTGTTTAATAATAGAGGAAAAGATCTTACTATGAGTGATGTTATTCGTTTAAATCGCCCCATTTTTCCTGATGGGCTCTCTGTTGGTGTAAGTAGTGATCGCAGCATTGCTGTAATTGACTTTTTATCAAAAAAAAATATTTCTGAAAATGGTGAAACAGAATCTGTTTTTGCTGTTGCCTTAACAAAACAACATCTTATGGCTTTAAAAGAAGCTTTAGAGAAAATGGAAAATGACGAAAGTTAATACAACTGTCTATGCTAATAGTTCCATAATACTAGATAAACCACACATCGCTACTATAGATATAAAACAATCAATTTATTGTGATAGCGATGCATTCCTTTATAATCATCATAACCCTATAATAGATAAAGCACACTTTGCCGAAATAGATGTTACACAATCAGTTTATTATAGTGATGATAAATCCCCACAAAAGAGTTCTCAATTATCAAACTTTTCATATGAAAAAATGATTGCAATGTATATTGAATACATAGAGATACAAAGATCATCACGAGAAGAATGGGGCAGAAAATATCTCAAGATAATGGAAGAGTTATCATCACTAATAAACGATCATAAATTAATAGAAGGCTCATCAAAAGTATTTGAAAAATACAATTTGTCTAATATAGCTGAAATGATAAAAAGAGATTACGATGCTATTACTAACCAAAATGATTTTTTTTACACATTATCTAACTTTTTAAGTAAATACCCAGAAATAAATAATGACAGAAATGATTCTTATCTGTCTATTGTAGATAATAATAAAATATCATTAGTTTTATTAAGAAAAAATGAATGTATATTTAAGAAAAAGGGTTATATAGCTAAATTAAACTTAGTTTTTACACCAGAGAATAGAGTAAATTTTTCTTCGTCAGATTCTAATGAAGATAATTATTTTATATATGGTTCATTTGATTCTCCTAAATCTTTCTTTTCTAATAGAAAAATTAAAAAAATATTAAGGATTCTAGATGAATGACTTTGATATTATCTCTAAAGAATTAGTATTCACAGATGACGAGGAACAAAAATTTAATCAAATTATGCCTGAGATTGATCATCTATTGAGATATTCTAGAATTGGAGAGCATATTTTACCCGATAATGTGATTAGCCCAGATGCATTTAGAAGGAGAACCTTAAAAAGTGGGCAAATAGAAGACACCATTAGTCTTTTTCAAATGTTGGATGAATTTGAATCCCCAGAAGATGAATCGCAAGCTTTTCTCGATTTTTTATATTCAAAAAGAGCTGCTACATTTGTATTTGATGATGAAACTAGAACAATAAGTCTCTTAAAAGACAAGTTAAAAGAAGCGTGTTTAAGGGATAAACAAATTATTCATATGATAAATATAAATAAAACAAATTGTAGAGCAAATCAAAGTAGCAAGGCAATAGCTCATCACTGGGATGTTACATCTAATGATTTTGATGCTATATATGCAATATTGGCAAAATGCAGTGAAGTTATTAATTGTATATATAAAAAAACTCTTCACTTAAATTCTTAATTTTGCTTAGCTTAAATGATTAAAGCCATCTATTTTAAATTGAGGAGGGTAGAACCATATTCACAAAGTAATAAACGATACTTGGTTGTGGTGGAAGATAAAAAGAAATCTGTGCCCCCCCTGCTTTTAAGCCTAGTCTCTCCCACTTTTTGTGTAAATATCTGTTTTTCAGATAATACATCTGATACTGATATTTTATTGTGAATGAAAAAAAACTTTACTCTTTGGCATCAGAATTTACTAAAAACCTCAAAATACTTGAAGGCTGTATCAGTTTTCACGAATGCTCAAAAAAAATCACCATCTAAGCCTCTTTAAATGCTGAGCAATCCGTTCAATCTTGGCTATGAAAAATATCAGCTCCGAAAAGATAAAATACTCGTAATAGCTATAATTCTAAAACTGTGATTTTTGATAACAGTGAAGTTAAAATTATCCTCATCGTGACTGTGATGACACCTCTGAATAAAGGCTTAGTTTTTTTTTGCATTTACTACATAATTCTGAAAATTTGTTGTAATTTTTAACGTTTTTTTAAATTAACCCCAAATATATCAAAAAAGAAATCTATTTTGTTATTAAGTTGTTTATCTTAATAACAAAAAGCTCACTGTTTATCTCAGCAAGCCTTTTAAAATCTAGCTATTACGCAAATTGTTTTTTATTCTCTAAATAGCGTTTCGCACATTCTGCTGCGGCAACTAAGCCACCTGCCATCATAATAATATCTTTAATCACGAGTCGGCCAGCACCTGAGAGATATGGGAAGCCATAATTAGGTGTTGGGAAGTCCCCACCTAAATTCGGTACCCAGGTTTCTGGCGTAAATATCAGGAACGACAGCGTGACTATCGACATACCAAACGTGAGTAAGCCTCCGAATAAACCTAATGTTGGAGACCAAATGCCTGCTAATACTAAAATACCAATTGTCACAATGATTGCACCAATAATATAAGAAGCGGTATAGGTGCCATTAGCTTTATGCCATTCGATATTTTTTGCGACCATTTTGCCTTCAGGGTTTTTATATAAGGTATATTCTTTCACTAAAACACCCTTATCATTTGTCACTTCATTTGCACCGTTTTTGTAAAGGAAACTTAAGAAAGGACTATTTGACACAAAGTGTGCAATACCATCTGCCTCATATTGGCAAACTTTTAAACCTCCAATCCAAACCATCACCACACAAATCGCAATGCGGATAAAGTTAATAAATTGACGTTGCAATGGCGCAACAATATTAGCTAGCAATGTAACTAATGCACTCATGTAGAACTCCTTATATAGTTCAATTGATATTACGGACATAATGCCCAAGAATTTTTATATAAATACTTTATATAAATCATTAACAATATTACTCGCTAATATTGTTGGCATTTTTTTATTGCTAAGATTTATGCAATAAAAAAAGAGATACCAATTTCTTAGTATCTCTTATTTTGTATTAATTTACTGTGAGCAATCTCACATTATTTGAAATTCACTCTCGCGTTTCTAAAAATTCTCATCCAAGCACCATCTTCAGACCATTCTTCTGGATACCATGAGTTGCTCACGGCACGGAATACACGCTCTGGGTGTGGCATCATCGCGGCAATACGACCGTCCACATTAGAAATCGCGGTGATCCCTAATGCCGAACCATTCGGGTTGGCTGGATAGGTTTCAGTCACATTTAAATGGCTGTCGATATATTGAGCCACAATCAAGTTTTGCGCTTGAAGTGCGGTCAAATTCTCAGGTGTTTTGAATTCTACACGACCTTCACCGTGAGAAACGGCAATCGGCATATGTGAACCCGCCATGCCTTTAAACCATAATGAGTTGGTGTCGTTGATTTTTACCATCGCGGCACGCGCTTCAAAACGTTCTGATTTATTACGCACGAAACGTGGCCAGTTTTCTGCACCAGGGATAATTTCCGCAAGGGTGGAGATAAATTGACAGCCGTTACATACACCTAATGAAAGGGTGTTTTCATT
The DNA here is from genome assembly GCA_905205995.1 of uncultured Haemophilus sp. GTDB lineage: Bacteria > Pseudomonadota > Gammaproteobacteria > Enterobacterales > Pasteurellaceae > Haemophilus_D. The sequence goes on from CAJLFU010000024.1 coordinate 29,267, forward strand.
GGCGAAGAATTGGCTGAATTGATCGCGTAATTGTGGGTTAAATAAAATGGATTTCGCCCAACCGCCACCTGCGCCTAATACGTCACCGTAAGAAAAACCACCACAGGCCACCATCGCGTTGAAATCGTTTAAGTTGTAACGGCCTGTCATTAAATCACTCATGTGAACATCAATCGACGCAAAGCCAGCACGATCAAAAGCCGCTGCCATTTCAACGTGGCTGTTTACGCCTTGCTCACGCAATACGGCTACTTTCGGTTTCACGCCTTTGCTGATGTACGGCGCGGCAATATCTTCATTCACATCATAAGTTAAGTGAGCAGATAAACCTTTATTGTCTGTTGCTTTTTTCGCTTCAAATTCTTGGTCGGCACATTCTGGATTATCACGTAAGCGTTGCATTTGGTGAGTAAGCCCTGCCCAAATACCGCGTAATTCAGATCGTTTTTCACTTAATAGTTTTTTGCTACCGCGCGTGATTTCAAAACGATCTTCTAAGCCTACAGAACCGAGTTCATATGTTAAACCAAGCAAGTCATGGGCTTTTAATACCTCACGCACGGCGCTTAATTCACTTTCTGATACTTGGATCACTGCACCTAATTCTTCATTGAATAACA
>CAJLFU010000025.1 GCA_905205995.1 uncultured Haemophilus sp.
AATATTCGTCGAGGCGATCATCTTGCACTCGCAGCCTGTTTTTATGTGATCTTGCCATTGCAATATTTTTTAGTCGCCATTGATTGGTTTAGTATGTTTACTATCTTCATTCCAGTATATGGCTTCTTATTTTTACCGATTCTTTCAGCATTACTGGGTGACCCAGCGAATTTCTTAGACCGTTCTACGAAAATTCAGTGGGCATTGATGATTAGCGTATTCTGTATTTCACATATCCCGGCTTTACTGACACTTGATATTTCAGGTTATGAAGGAAAAAATCTTCTATTAATGATTTTCTTAATCTTGGTGGTACAGTCTAGCGATGTATTGCAATACGTTTGGGGTAAACTCTTCGGCAAACATAAAATTGCGCCAACCTTGTCTCCATCCAAAACAGTAGAAGGCTTTGTTGGTGGGGTATTAAGCGCAAGTTTATTAGGTATGCTACTTCATTGGATGACACCATTTAATGCATGGCAGGCGTTTTTAATGAGCATGTTAATTTGCCTAATGGGATTCTTAGGTGGACTCGTGATGTCAGCAATGAAACGCAGTATGGGTGTGAAAGACTGGGGGAATATGATCAGTGGCCATGGTGGTATTTTAGATCGTATGGATTCGCTTTGTTTCTCCGCACCAATTTTCTTCCATGTCGTACGCTATTTCTGGGCTTAGTCATAAATCATAAAATAAAAAAAGAGCGATTAATTAACCGCTCTTTTTTATTATTGCTGATAAGTTTCTAAGAATCGAGCCAGTTTGCCAATCGCTTCTTCTAATTGACCGGTATAAGGGAGAGTCACCACACGGAAGTGATCCGGTGAGTGCCAGTTAAAGCCTTTACCATGAACTAAAAGCACTTTCTCTTTACGTAGTAAATCGAGTACAAATTTTTCATCACTATGAATGTTGAATTTTTTGATGTCGAGTTTCGGGAACATATACATTGCCCCCATTGGTTTTACGCAGCTAACACCAGGGATTTGAGTGAGCAACTCGTAGGCTTTATTACGTTGCTCAAGTAAACGACCGCCAGGTTGAATAAATTCATTAATGCTTTGATAGCCACCTAATGCCGTTTGAATGGCGTGCTGCATTGGTACGTTTGCACATAAACGCATGGACGCCAACATATCCAAGCCTTCAATATAGCCTTTTGCATGTTGTTTTGGACCATTTAAAATCATCCAACCTTGACGGAAACCTGCAACACGATACGCTTTTGATAAACCATTGAATGTAATCGTTAATACATCTGGTGCAAGGGCGGCGATATGATGGTGGACAGCACCATCGTAGAGAATTTTGTCATAAATTTCATCCGCAAAAATAATCAGATTATTTTCACGAGCTACTTCGATAATTTCTTCGAGCAATGCTTTACTGTATACCGCACCAGTCGGGTTATTTGGGTTGATTACCACGATAGCTTTAGTTTTGGCATTGACTTTCGCGCGAATATCATCAATAGCAGGGAACCAGCCCGCTTCTTCATCACATAAATAATGTACCGCTTTTCCGCCAGAAAGCGTTACAGCCGCTGTCCATAACGGATAATCTGGCATTGGGACTAATACCTCATCACCATCATTAAGAAGGGCTTGCATTGACATGGTAATTAATTCAGACACACCATTCCCGATGTACACATCGTTTACCGTTGAATCATGAATACCTTTGGATTGGTAGTATTGCACGATAGCTTTACGTGCTGAATACAAGCCTTTAGAGTCACAATAACCTTGTGCAGAAGGTAAGTTGCGGATGACATCTACTAAAATTTCATCTGGCGCTTCAAAGCCAAATGGGGCAGGGTTACCGATATTCAGTTTTAAGATTTTGTTGCCTTCTTCTTCTAGGCGTAAAGCTTCTTTGTGAACCGGTCCGCGAATATCGTAGCAAACGTGTTCTAATTTGTCTGATTTTGGAAATGAGCGCATTAATAACATCCTATGATAATTAGATTTTCATTCAAAAATTACGTCTAATTTACGCTTAAATTCTTATCTTGAAAAGATTTAATAAAAAAATTTTTTGAAAGTATTAAAGTGCGGTAGAATATGGGCTAATTTTTTGTGTATTTTATTATTTTTCATGGGCCCTTTAGAACAAGCTAAATCTGCGCTAATTCGCCAATTTGACGCTTTGGCGACAACGGATCTGCAAGCATCTATTGTACATCTTCAAACGAAGGTGGAATCGGATGTTGATCTTTTGGCGTGGATGAAAGGGCAGCCAGTCTATCCGCAATTTTATTTGCGTTTTCGTGATGAAGCTAAAACCGTCGCTGCCGTGGGGAAAGTGCGGTCATTTTCAGATGTGAATTTGGCACAGCAATTTATTCAAGAGCACGATTTCCCTTTAGTGGGCGGTTTACAGTTCCAAGGTGAAAGTCAGTTTATTTTGCCTCAAGTTTTAATTGAACAGCAAAATAGTGAGACCGTGGTTTCTGTGTTTGTTGAGACAGATAAGCTTGATTCGGCAAAAGTGGTATTAAATACGTTTGAAAAAATGACCGCACTTTTACCGCTTAATCAATTAACTATTGAAAGTGTAGAGCCAAAAGCGAATCAAAGTATGTGGTGTGATTGGGTCAACCAAGCGCTCAATCGAATTCGACAAGGGGAGTTAACCAAGCTTGTCTTAGCAAATGAAACGGTGTTTCGCATTCATGGCGAATTAAACGGAAAAGATTTTCTTGCTGCAAGCCAAGCAAAAAATAGCGGTTGTTACCATTTTCTATGGGCAGATAACGCCCAAAACTGTTTTGTAGGCTCAACACCAGAACGCCTGTTTGCACGAGATAATCGTCTGTTATTTACGGAAGCCCTTGCGGGCACTGCTCCTGTTAGTGATAATCCGAGTGAAAATAATGAACGTGCGAATTGGTTGCTAAATGATGAAAAAAATCTCAATGAAAACTGGTTGGTAGTTGAGGATATTTCACAAAATATCAGTCACTTAGTGGAACAAATTACCGTTGATGATGTCGCATTAAAGCCATTACGAAAAGTGCAGCATTTGATTCGAAAAATGCAAGCGAAATTGACCGCACTTTGTACGGATGCAGATTTATTGAAAGCGATCCATCCAACAGCAGCAGTGTCAGGCTTGCCGCAGCAACATGCGAAAAAAGCCTTGGCTGAAATTGAAACTTTTGATCGTAGTTGGTATGCCGGAACGTTAGGCTTGATGACCCAAAATCTCTCGGAATTTTGTGTTACCATTCGTTCGGCTTTTATTGAAGAAAACCAAGTACGTGTATTTGCTGGAGCCGGTATTGTGGAAGGCTCACAACCTGTAGAAGAGTGGTTGGAAATTGAACGTAAAGCGGCAGGGCTCATTTCCCTGTTTGCAGAGAATAACGGAGAATAAGAAGAATGTCTGTAAGCGTATTTAATCGTTGTTGGTCAAAGGTGATCTTAGAAACCTTGGTTCGCCAAGGGGTTAGTCACTTTTGTATTGCGCCAGGTTCACGATCAACACCTTTAACGCTAGAAGCTGTGCGTTTACAAAATGCCTCTCGAGCAACGTGCCATAGTCACTTTGATGAACGTGGCTTAGGCTTTTTTGCTTTAGGGATTGCGAAATCTACGCAAGCGCCTGTTGCTGTGATTGTTACCTCAGGCACTGCTGCAGCCAATTTATATCCCGCGATTATTGAAGCTCGCCAAACAGGCGTGAATTTAATTATTCTTACCGCTGATCGTCCACCTGAATTATGGGAATGTGGTGCGAATCAAGCGATCGTGCAACAAAATATGTTTGCGGATTATCCTGTCGCAAGCGTGAATTTACCGAAAGCTCAAGCAGATTATGCGGCGAAATGGTTGATTTCGACGTTAGAACAAGCTTGTTATAAACAAAAACAACAAGCTGGCGTGGTGCATATCAATGTGCCTTTTGCAGAGCCACTTTATAATGCGCAAGAACAAGAAATTGACAGCCATCCGTGGTTAATGCCAATTCAACGTTGGTTAAGCCAGCCTAAAAATTGGGTTGATCATCAGCCATTGCAACAAGAAGTGCTTATGCATGAAAATTGGGATACTTGGCGCACGAAACGAGGTGTTATTGTTGCAGGGCAATTAACCCCAGAACAAGCAATGGGGATTAACTCATGGGCAAATACCATGGGTTGGATTTTGCTGACGGATATTCAATCTGGTGTCGAGCCACTTACCCCTTATGCAGATATTTGGCTAGCAAATCAAACCGTGAAGCAAAAATTGCTTCAAGCAGATATCGTAATCCAATTTGGTTCTCGTTTTATCAGTAAACGTATTAACCAGTTCTTAGCAGAATTCCAAGGCGAATTTTGGGTAGTAGAGCAAAGTCAAAATGCAGTCGATCCAAATCACCATACCCAAACTCGCTTTAATGCAAAAGCGCATCATTGGTTGCGTGCACATCCGCCATTGCGTCAAAAACCTTGGTTACTCGAACCACTCGCACTTTCAAAATTCTGTGCAACTTTTATCGAGCAACAAGTCGGTGGTAATCTAAATGAAGCCTCACTAGCTCATCATATTGAGCGTGTTTTACCTTACAACGGTATTTTGTTCTTAGGAAATAGCCTTTTTGTGCGCTTGGTTGATGCGTTAACGAAATTGCCAGAAGGTTATCCAATTTTCACCAACCGTGGTGCAAGCGGAATTGACGGTTTATTAGCAACCGCAGCAGGTATTGGTATCGGTTCGAATCAACCTGTAGTGGCGATGATTGGCGATACGTCCACGCTTTATGATTTGAACTCTTTAGCATTATTTAAGAACGTGACTCAACCAACCATTATTTTTGTTATCAACAATAATGGTGGCGCGATCTTTGATATGTTGCCGGTTGATGAAGAGGTAAAAGAACAATTCTATCGTTTGCCACATAATGGTGATTTCTCACAAGTCGCCGCAATGTTTGGTCTAAAATATGCCTTGCCTTATACCTGGGCAGATTTAAGCTCTGTGTTAAAACAAGCTTATACACGCCGTCGAGCAACATTAATTGAAATCAAAACAAACCCAAGTGATGGCAGCGCAACCTATAAGCGCTTGATTGAACAAATCAGCCACGCGGTTATTGGTGAATAATTTCTTTCCCCTCTTATATAGAGGGGATTTCTTTATATGGCATTATTATGATGAATCTTGTTTTTCTCCATGGCTTATTAGGGACCAAATCAGATTGGCAAAAAGTCATCGAAAATCTACCGCACTTTCGTTGCCTCTCTCTCGATTTACCATTTCATGGCGAGAATAAAGTTATAGCCGTTGAAGATTTTGAGCAAACCGCTCAGTTTCTTGAAGAACAAATCCAACATCTCATAAAAGATGAGCCTTATATCTTAATCGGTTATTCACTGGGTGGACGAATCGCACAATATTATGCACTGCAAGCTAGAGTAAAAATAGGGCATTTAAAGGCAGTCATTTTAGAAGGGGCGAATTTGGGTTTACAGTCTGAGCAAGAAAAACAAAGCCGTTTAGTTAATGACAAAATGTGGGCTGAGCGGTTTTTCCATGAAAACCCTGAAACTGTACTCGAAGATTGGTATCAACAACCTGTCTTTTCTCATTTGAATGAACAACAGCGCAAAGCATTAATTGAAAAGCGAAAAGCCAATTGTGGGGCAAATATAGGCAATATGTTATTAGCCACTAGCCTTGCCAAACAGCCTGATTTTCGAGAGAAAGTGCGGTCAAGTTTACTGCCATTTTTTTATTTTTGTGGTGAACGAGATCAAAAGTTTTGTCAAATGGCTGAAGCCAATCAGCTTAATTTAACGCTGATTCCTGACGCAGGCCATAATGCCCATTTAGAAAATCCGATATTTTTTGCTAAAAAAATCGAAAATATTGTATTAAAAATTGCTCAACCTTAAGGGAAATGCTAGGATTTAGCCCTTTCATTTTATTTAACTCTTAAGGAAGCAAAATGTCCTCATAACTTCGTAATGATCCATTTAAGGTTGCTTTAGCATCTATGGTGGGTACTACAATTGAATTCTTCGATTATTATATCTATGCCGCTGCGGCAGTATTAGTTTTTAACACGCAATTCTTCCATAGTGGCGATCCGCTTTCAGATGATTTGCTTTCTCTTTCTACATTAGCCTTAGCCTTCTTTGCTCGTCCAATTGGGTCTGCTTTATTTGGCCACTTTGGTGACAAGATTGGTCGTAAGAAAACCTTAGTCGCCTCTTTGGTTTTAATGGGGGGTTCTACGGTCATTATCGGCTTGTTGCCGACTTATTCTCAAATTGGTATTTGGGCACCGATTTTGTTATGTATCTGCCGTGTTGGTCAAGGGATTGGCCTTGGTGGTGAATGGGGTGGCGCCGCTTTAGTGGCAACAGAAAATGCGCCAGAAGGAAAACGTGCTTGGTATGGTACATTCCCTCAATTAGGTGCACCAATTGGTTTATTTGTGGCTAATGCGACCTTCTTCTTAGTGAGCTATTTCTGGGGCCAGCAAGCCCTTGTTGAGTGGGCATGGCGTATTCCATTTATCTCTTCTTTAGCCTTAGTTTTAGTTGGGTTATATGTTCGTTTAACCTTACATGAAAGCTATGTATTCATTGAAGCAGAAGAAAAAGGGAAAAAATTAAACGCACCGGTGAGTGTGGTATTCACTAAACACTTTAAACCGATGGTGATTGGTACCTTTATTATGGTGGCGACTTATTCCTTGTTCTATATTATGACGGCCTTTGCACAAGCGTATTCTCGTACACCGGCAACTCTTTCAGAAGCGGGGTATCCTATGGGATTAGGCATTCCTGCCAATACCTTCACTGGATTACTTTTAATAAGTGCGATTGTTTTTGCGATTTTTATCAGTATTTCAGGTCTTTATGCAGATAAAATTGGTCGCCGTAAATGGTTGATTTGGACAACAGTCAGTATTTTAATTTTTGCATTATGTATGCCATTATTCCTTGGAAACGGCACACCAACCTCCGTATTTGCTTTCTTGGTAATTGGTATGGCATTAATGGGAATGACATTTGGTCCAATGGCAGCGTTATTGCCTGAGTTATTCCCAACAGAAGTACGTTATTCTGGCGCCTCTTTAGCTTACAACATTGCATCGATTATCGGAGCAACCACAACCATTGCGGCAATGATTTCATTAAAAATCAACGCTCTTTATGGCTTAATGGGCGTGGGGATTTATTTAGCAATTAATGCATTCTTAACCTTGTTAGCATTATTAGCCTCAAAAGAAACGAAAAACGTCGATTTAACGCAAATCTAGTGACAAATTGATAATGATAAAGCTGATGTGGATAACATCAGCTTTTTTATTTATTGAAAGGATGCCATAAAAAAGAGCGTATTGCTACGCTCTAAGTCGATAAAAATGCAGTTAAAAAACAGCATGTTTTTATGAAAAGAATTAATCTTCACCCCATACTTCTTTAGCAATTTCTTCAACGTAACGGACTTTTGCCCATTGTTGTGCTTCAGTCATGATATTCCCTTCTTCGGTTGAAGCAAAACCACATTGTGGGCTTAAACAAAGTTGCTCAAGTGGAACATATTGAGTCGCTTCTTTAATGCGTGCTTTAATAACCGCTTTATCTTCTAATTCAGGGAATTTTGAACTGATTAAACCTAATACAACACGGCCTTTGTGTGGATTATTGGCAAAATGTTTTAATGGTTCAAATCCACCAGAACGTTCATCATCATATTCCAAGAAGTAGCCATCGTATTGGGTTTGGCCGAATAATGCATCCGCAATTGGGTCATATGCGCCGGTTAGTAAATAAGTTGAACGGAAGTTGCCACGGCAAACGTGTGTTGTGATAACCATATTTGCTGGTTTAGCGGCTAATACAACTTGAATATTTTCAAGCGCTTGTGCTTTATCCGCTTCAAATTCTGGTTTTAAGTGATTGTTACAGAGTGAGCCCCAATACACATCATCAAATTGTAAATAGCGACAGCCCGCATCATAGAAGGCTTTAATCGCATCTTTATAAGCTTGTTGAACATCTTTGGCAAATTCTGCTCGTGTCGCATAAACGCCAGTATCCCATTGGATTGGATACATTAATTGATTCGGACTTGGGATGGTATATTTTACGACGCCTCGATCCCCAACAATATCTTTTAATTTTTTGAAATGTTCGATAAATGGATGGTTGGGATTCCAAGAGACTTTACCACAGCAGCGAGTATTGTAAGGTTTTGTTTCTACGCCATTAAATTTATAACCATGTTCAGGGTGGTAACCTTCAATACCATTTAAATTTTCTAAGAAATCGATATGCCAAAATGCACGGCGATATTCCCCATCAGTGATGACTTGGATACCTGCATCTAATTGTGCTTGTACTAATTTAGCAATTTCTTGATCTTCTACTTCCGTTAATTGTTCACGAGAAAGTTCGCCTGCAGCAAATTTTGTACGGGCGTCTTTTAAAGGTTGAGAACGTAAGTATGAGCCCACAGTATCAGCGTGGAAGGGAAGTGTTTTTGATGTCATGTTTATATCCTTCTTTTAATTTTCGTATGGTGATTTTAACGTAAGGATATTTCACGATCAAAGTAATGATTTTTTCATTCATGATGAAAATAATTAATGCAGCGAAATATTTAACTTTCAGCAATTCCCATCGCACAAACGGCAGCCGAACTCCATGCCCATTGGAAGTTATAGCCACCTAACCAACCTACAACATCTACCACTTCACCGATAAAATAGAGACCTTTAATCTTTGTTGCCTCCATGGTTTTAGATGAAATCTCATGAGTATCGACACCACCCATCGTGACTTCAGCCGTGCGGTAGCCCTCAGTGCCATTAGGAATAAATTGCCAGTTGTGGATTAAATTCTCTAAATTTTCTAACCTCACTTTACTTAAGTTTGCGATCACTTCATCTTGAATCAAGCCTTGCTCTAACCAAAGCTCGACTAATTTTTTCGGTAATAAGCGACTTAATACGGTTTTAAGCTGCAATTTCGGCGAAGATTGACGCATCTCATCTAGGTGATGACGAATATCGTTATAAGGTAATAAATCTAAATGAATGCTTTCACCAGGTTGCCAATAATTGGAGATTTGTAAAATAGCAGGGCCAGATAAGCCACGATGGGTGAATAGCATTTGATGAGTAAAGGTTTTATGCTGATTCGTCGCAGCCACATCTAATGAAACACCAGAGAGTGCCGAGTAGAATTTGTCACTTTCTCGCCACGTGAATGGTACAAGGCTTGCACGCGGAGGAATCACATTTAATCCAAACTGTTCTGCAATTTGATAACCAAAAGGTGAGGCACCCAAGCCAGGCATGGAGAGCCCGCCCGTGGCAATAATCAAATTCTGACATTGCCATTCAACGGCATTGACCTTTAATTTGAACCGTACGTTAGGGTTGTTTTCAACGGCTTCCACATCACTGACTTCGCTTCGTAGTTGAATGTTGACACCGTATTTGTCACATTCGGTTCCGAGCATCTTCACAATGTCTTCTGCACTGTTATCACAAAATAACTGACCTAATTCTTTTTCGTGGTAAGGGATGCCGTACTCAGCGACTAAAGCAATGAAGTCCCATTGTGTATAACGCTTTAAGGCAGATTTGACGAAGTGTTTGTTTTGGCTGATATAACGGCCAGATGTGATTTCCATATTGGTGAAATTACAGAATCCACCGCCAGACATTAAAATTTTTCGACCAATTTTTTTACCGTTATCAAAAATGGTGACTTGTTTGCCAAGTTTGCCTAACTGGGCGGCACAAAATAAGCCGGCAGCACCGGCTCCAATAATAATATTTTCTGAATAGTGACTCATAATTTATTGTGATGCTTGCCCTTTTTCAAAATAGTCTATCATTTTGATTCGTTGGATGACAGTTCGGCGATCCACGGCAGAATTGCCAGAATCCAATAATTGCTGCCAATAGGCTTTGGATTGTTCCGGTTGATGATTTTTAAAGGCCTCGGTCGCTAATAACGTGAGGACTGAAATTTCATTTTTATCCTGTTTTAAGGCTTCGTCCATTATTTGTTGGATTTCAGGCGTGATAGTTTGGCCCGCTTGATAATAAAGTGCGGTCGCTTTTAAGCCTAAAATAGCGGGTGTTGTCCCAGTGATTTTTTCTGCATTCCCGTAGGCAATCAGTGCATGATCAAATTCATCATTTTGCATGTAGGCATCACCTAGCTGAGCCCAAAGCTCAGGGTTATTTACATCTTCTCGGATTTTATTTTGAATTTTGAGCACCATATCTTCTTTTTGATGCACCATTGATGTATCTGTTTTTTTATTGGCAAGCTCAACCATCTCTTTTTCGCCTTGTTGAACACGCTCAAAACGATCAAGGGAGAAGTAATAACTTAAGGGAAGAACTAATAAAATAGCAAAGACCCAAATGGCGGATTTGGTTTCAAATTTAACCGCACTTTTTTCTTCTTTAGGGGAAGTGTGAGATTGATTTTCGAGTTGTTTTGTCTCGCCTTCTGATTTTTTAGTAGAAAATAAAATTAATGCAAAAGCCCCAATTAATAACAAAATAGGCAATAGCCAGAGTAGTGCGGTATTCCATTGGAAAGGTGGCTTATAGTTCACGAAATTACCGAAACGCGCTGTCATTGTGTCGATAATTTGCTGATTTGTTTTTCCTTCATCCACCATTTTATAGACTTCAATACGTAAGTCATAGGCAATAGGTGAATTGGACTCAACTAAATTCTGATTCTGACATTGTGGGCAGCGTAAGGATTTTGCTAGTTCAACAGCACGAGTGCGATCGGCTTGGTTTTTAAACGCATAGGTATCGACCATTTCTGCGTGAGCAAAAAGGGCAAACGTCAGTAAAAGTGCGGTCAGAAATCGGGTTAATTTTTTCATTTTACTTTTTAGTTAATTCATCAAGTTTGGGTTTGATCTCAGTGAGCCATGTTTCTCGATCCATATAGCCTGAATGACGATAACGGATCATGCCGTGCTCATCGACAACATAGGTTTCTGGTGCGCCATCTACGCCTAATTGCATCGCAAATTCACCACGGCTATCGTCAATAGTGAGTATGAACGGATTGCCCATGCGCTCTAGCATCTCAATGCCATTTTGAGGTTTGTCACGATAGTCGATTCCAACAATGGGCACTTCTTTTGAAATCTCCATCAAAAGAGGGTGTTCCTGTTGGCAATAGCCACACCAACTTCCCCACACATTAAGTAGAAAAGGTTTTTTAGGAAAATCTCTCGGGCTAACAATTTGACTCGGTTCAAGCAAATTCGCTTGGTAGAATTCCGGCACGGGCTTATTAATGAGTGCAGAGGCAATTTGTTTTGGATCTTTGTGTAAGCCAACAAAAAGTAGTAAGCAAATGCTCAATAACAAAATCAGCGGTAAAAACAAAATAAACTTTTTATTCATCACGTTTTCTCTTTAAATTGATGGCTGAACATAATGCGCCAAGTGCCATTAAAATGCCTCCGAGCCATAACCAGCGAATAAGTGGTTTGTAATGCAAGCGGAATGTGAATTCACCTTTGCCTAAGTTATCGCCCATTACAATATATAAATCGCCCCAAAAACCTGCATCTAAGCCCACTTCACTCATGGTCATAGTTCGAACATCATAATAACGGCGCTCTGGTATAATTTCAGCGTAAGGTTTGCCTTGTTTTGACACACTAAAGAACGCGACTTCGGCGGTAAAGTTTGGTCCAATTTCATTGGAAAAACGATCGTAGTGGAATTCAAATTGACCTAATTGTTGGCTTTGTTGTGGTGCGAGTCTAACACCTAATTCACTACCAAAGTAACTACTCATCACGGCTCCCATTGTGGCAATAGCCACGCCACAGTGTGCGAGAATCATCCCGAAATAGGCAAGTCTTACTTTTGCCCAATTTTGCCATAAGGTGACGAATAATACCCAAATCGCGAGGGTGAGTAATACATAAGCAAAGAAATGGAAATGTAACACACTGTCATTTTGCAGCGCGTTCCAAATCATGCCATAAGCAATCACTGCAGCGGGAATAAGTAATAACAGACGTTTGAAAAAGCGTTTTTTGTCTGATTTAAACCAGTTTAAACAAAGCGTGCCCGCCATAGCAAAAAGTACTAACGTGAGCAAGGGCAAGAAAATACTATTAAAGTAAGGGGCTCCCACAGAAATACTTCCCCAATTCATGGCTTGGAATAGCATTGGATAGAAGGTACCTAAGAAGGTACTGACGGTGGCAACAGTCAATACGATGTTTAAACCTAAAATAGCCCCTGTTTTAGAAATGAGCGGGAATTTGACCGCACTTTCATTGGTATTGGTGCGTAGTGCAAATAAACTGAGCGAGCCGACAGTCAATAAGAAGAAAATAAGTAATAGTACATAACCACGGGAACTATCTAAAGCAAAAGCATGAACAGAGGTTAATGCGCCTGAACGGACAATAAATGTACCTAATACACTGAATGCAAAAGCGAGTAGGGAAAAGAGTGTTGTCCAGTAGCTAAACATGCCTTGTTTTTCAGTCACCATCAAGCTGTGTAAAAGTGCAAGTCCTAATAACCATGGCATAAGTGAGGCGTTTTCTACAGGGTCCCAGAACCACCAGCCTCCCCAGCCTAATTCATAATATGCCCACCATGCACCTAGCACGATCCCTAACGTTAAGAATAGCCAAGAAACGAGTACCCAGGCTCGCATCGCACGCGCGATTGCTTGTGCAGAACGATTAAAGATCAAGGCAGAAATGGACATGGCAAAGTTAACGGCAAAGCCCACATAACCCACATATAACAGTGGTGGATGGAAAATTAAGCCAATATCTTGCAGCATTGGATTGAGATCTCGCCCTTCCGCAGGGGCAGGAAATGCACGTCCAAATGGATTGGAGTAGAACAAAATAAAAATAGCAAATCCAAGACAAATTAAACCGAGTAAAGACAGGGTTTGTGCAGAAAAAGTGCGGTCATTTTTGCGAGAGAAAAAGGCAAAAGCCACTAACCAAAGACTTAATGTGAAAAGCCAAAATAAAATTGAGCCTTCATGTCCGCCCCATGTGGCGGCGACTTTAAAAAATGTCGGTAGTTGAGAATTGGAGTGCGCAGCCACGTATTCCAATGTGAAGTCATCTGTTGCAAAAGAGTAGGCAAGAATACCGATTGAAACGCTTGTAAAAATACCGAAACAATAACTTAATCCCCAAGCCGTGTTGGTGAGAGAGGGTTTATTTCGCCAAATACCAATTTGCGGCACGATAGAAAGTAAGAGTGCAGCAGTAGTGGCGAAGAGTAGTGATAGAAATCCGAATTCGGGGAGCATAGTATTCTTCAGTATTAATGGTTGTATTTGACAAAATAAGGTTAATTTTAAGCATGAAAAACATACGTAAAATTAACCGCACTTTAGTCTTTTAAATAAACAAAAGGCGTATTGTATACGCCTTTTGATTAAATAAGAAGTTTATCCTTACGCAACGGTAAGTTGTCCTGCATACAAGATGAAGTAACGTAAGCAGAGAACCCCGATTAAGTCGAAGATTGACACCAGGATAATAAAGTTCTTGTTGTATTTTAAGTTGTCTTTTACGGCAAGGTTGGCAAGTAGTGGAATTAAGATACCAATTAAGAATACCCCAATCCAGAAGACTGCACCCCAGAAGCCAGATAATGCATTCTGTAATGCCACCACTTTTTGGCCACCACCAAAATAAAGACCCACGAAGAAACAAACTAATAAACCAAGCTCAGTTACCATGATTGGCACTTCAAATTTATGAATGAAGTGAGATTCATGGCTATCACCTTTTAATTTACCTGCAATGAGGATAAATAAGAAGGTTGCGGCGATACCTGAAGAGGTACCAGAAGCCAAGAATAACGCTGGTAGAACAGGGTTATTTAACATTGGGTAACTGATCAATGCTGAAAGTAAGAAACCGGTATAAGCCCCTAGCACAGCAGCTAAGATGAAGAGAATAACTTCTACAGGACCAGTTAAACGTTCTAATACATTGATAATTTTACCGACAAAGCCAAGTTTTGGCATAAAACGTTGAATGAACGCCATGATATCTTCTTTAAAGATAACCGCACACCAACATACCAAGAACAGCATATAAACTTGGAATAACATTACCCCCATAGACATTACAGAGTTGAATTGATAGTTAAACATCAATTTCCAGAATGTCCAAGGACGTGCCAAGTGGAAAATTAACAGGGTTAAACCAATTAATGTTGGCACAGAGCCTAAAACGGCGGCCGCTCGGATAATCCAGTTTTTGCTAGGATTTTCTAATTTGTGACTACGTTTATAAGCAATCGCTAATTGTACCGCACCGGAAGAAATACCAAGTAAGAACAAATAGATAGCGATTGTTGAATCCCACACCAAATTAGGTGTGTGAAACGGAACAGGATAATCTAATGTCATCTTCTTGGCTCCCCGTGTTGGAATGGAATATGGTAAAGATTTGGTTGAGTACCTAATTCCACTTTCGTGCGATAAACCGGTTTTTCTTTCACTTTGCGGGAAACTTCGCTGCTTGGGTCATTCATATCACCAAAGGTTAATGCTTTGGTTGGACAAGCTTCTACACAAGCAGGTTGTTTGCCAGCTGCTAGGTTTGTATCGCGACAGAAGTTACATTTATCCGCAGTACGGTGTACTGGGTGAATGAAACGTACGCGGTAAGGACAAACTGCAACACAGTATTGGCAACCTACACAAAGATCTTTATGCACATCGACGATACCTGTTTCAGGATCAATAAATGATGCACCGGTTGGACAAACAGCCACACAAGGGGCGTTTGTACAATGTTGGCAAGATTGACGGAAAAACTCGTATTCTTGATTTGGGAATTCGCCATAAGGTTCGCTACGGAGAATTTCCAAACGTGAAACGCCTTCAGGAACGTGGTTTGTTTCACGACAAGCATCCATACAAGCGGTACAGCCGATACAAGCTGTTTCGTCGTGTACCATTGCATAGCGTTTCGGTTTATCCGCCTTTTCCTCTTTCGCTAAAGAGGTAACTGATGTCCCCGTCATAAGGATTAGTGCCCCCATGCCGGAAACAAAGTTTCGGCGTGAACAAGCTGTCATTATTTATCCTTTTGTTCGGTTGATTGCGTTTGTGATTGTGCGTCTTTTGCCGCTTTGCGTTTTTGTTGTTCGCCGTGGCAATCTACACAAAGTTTCACACGATTTTTCGGTTGAATACCTTTCATCGCATCATCTTTCGGGTGTAATGTGTGGCAGCTTGCACAAGGCAATTTCATTGCGTGAACATCGTGCGCCCAAAGTTTTTCACGAAGTTTTGCAGGTTGGTGACAAGCAAAACAAACTTGGTTTTGTTCTTGTGCGCTATACATTGGTTTTTTATCACCAAAGATATCGCCATCAAAACGCATCACATCTTTTGCACCACGACGGTGATCTTCCGAAATATTACCGTGACAGTTTACACAGTTAATCGGTTTACCTGTGTTAGGGCTTTTTTGATTTAAGTGTGCGCCGTGGAATTTACCAAAGTGTAATTCACCACCAGATTGATCTAAAGTTTGGTTTTTATCAACTTGGTCAAATTTGTGACATTTTGCACAATATTGGTTTGGGTCACGTTGGTTATCCAATTGTGGCTCATAAGTGAGTTGAGAGGCAGGTGTTTTTGCCATCTCTTCCGCACTTGCAGCCATTGGCATTGCCGCAAGCATTGCAAGCAATGCGAGGGATTTTGCCGATTTGCTGATTAAAGAAGTTAAATTCATTCTGATTACCTCAAATATATGGTTAAAAATGACCGCACTTCGACACTTTAGTTACAAAGTGCGGTTCTTTTTTTATTGTTTTGTTGCGGTATCTTCAGCTAATTTGCCATTGGCTTTTGCTTCTTTTACCCATTGAGGTACAACAGTTTCTAAGAATTCTTTTTTCGCTTGACGTTCTTTCTCGATATCAATACCCATTACTTTCCATGCTTTATCAGCTGTAGAAATATCTGGTACTTCAACCGGAGTTTTCACGCCGTGTTTCGTTAAGATTGCTGCAAGTTTAGCGCGTGCATCCGCTGCTTTGTCTATGCCAGAACCTAATACGCGAAGCATTACATCAGGTGCGTGCATATGACCACCGTGGCTTGCTGCTGCGTAGTCCCAACGCCATTGAGCGTGACGGATATCCATTAAAGCAGGTTCCATTTCTTCTTTAGTTGCACCTGCATCCCATGCCGCTTTCGCTTCAAAGTGAGCACGAACAACTTGATCTTCTAAACGACCCATTACATCTTTCACTTCTTTTTTACGTGAAGCAACGATGTCTTTAAGTTTTTCTTTGCTTTGATCGTGACAGTTTGCACAAGTGGTATCAAATGCATCGAATGGGTTTTGGATTTGGTGGTCGGTGTAAACTTT
The DNA here is from genome assembly GCA_905205995.1 of uncultured Haemophilus sp. Taxonomy (GTDB): domain Bacteria; phylum Pseudomonadota; class Gammaproteobacteria; order Enterobacterales; family Pasteurellaceae; genus Haemophilus_D. The sequence continues at coordinate 16,389 of CAJLFU010000025.1, forward strand.
ACCGTCTTTACCTTGTACTTTAGGCATGTGACAGTCGATACAAGTTACGCCGTTTTTACCGTGCATACCTAAAGACCAAATTTCAAAGTCAGGGTGTTGCGCTTTTAACATTGGTGCTTTAGAAAGAGAGTGAGTCCAGTCACTGAAGCCGATATCATCATAGTATTTTTCGATGTCATCAACAGTTTGACCGTTGTTCCACGGGAAGGTTACTTGTTTTAAGTCGCCTGCGAAGTAGTATTCAACGTGACAGTTTGCACAGATTTCAGCACGTTTTTCAGTGCGAGCAGCTGTGTTAAAGCTTAAGTTAGCTTGTTCTTTACCTTCAGCTTTTGCTTTTGCTTGAAGTGCATTATTTAAGTGATCTAATGCACGAAGAACGTGTGGACGAGCAATACGTAATGCAGGTTTGCCTTCAGCAAAGTCTTTAGAGGTCGTATCGTGACAGTCAGCACAACCGATCGAGTTGACAATTTCTGGTCCACCTTTAGCCCATTTGGCACCAAAGTAACCATCTTCACCCCATTCTGCAATTAAACGAGGAACGTCTGGACCTTTACAAGTCCAACATGCCATTGGTTGTGGGCCATCATTTGCATTTTTGGGCGCACCAGTACGTAAAATATTACGTACATCTTCTACTGCATAAACGTGACCACGAGGTGCGTTATATTCTTTTGCAAAAGAATAGCCGCCCCATAACACGATTAAACGAGGATCTTGTTCGTCGGCGTAGATAATTTTGTCACCTTTTTCAGTCGCTTTCCACGAATTGAATTGGCTAGGATATTTCTCAGCAAATTTTTCATTCACTGCTTCGATTTTTAAATTAGGGTTTGGTGCTTCCACAGGTTGGTCAACAGGCTTATATACCATTTCAGCCATCGCTGAGTTGTATACACCTAAAGCTGCGAAAGAAGTCGCCAAAACGAGGCTTTTTCTCAATGCGTTCACGATAATCACTCCATTAGGAAAGAATAAAAAAACAATTTTAAATGCAAACAATTCCTATTAAGCTTTTGAATTCACTCATAAAAATAGTTCAGTGCAAGCATAAGATACCAAAAAGTAGTAGTTTTTCTAAGGTTATCTTCCAAAAGTTTGAGGTTGATCAAACTTTAAAATCAAAATACTCCTAAAGGGGTATAAAGGGATTAGAAAAGTGGTAGGTGAATTGCATATTAAGAGAAAAAAGTGCGGTCAACTTTTACAGTGTTTTTGACCTATATAAAGACGATTCCATGCTCATTATTACTGACTTTGGCCTAATTTTAATGAGCATTCTTTTTACGCAAAAGATACCTTGCATAGAAAATGTAAATTTCTCGTGAAAAATGGTATAAAAAGCGATCATTTTCTTGATCTTATAGATGAGTCAGTTATACTCCCAACACCTTATTTTTTTCCCAGCTTGTTCCTATTGTTGGGATGTGATCAATACCTAAATCTATTTAACTTAGGAGAACTTTCTTATGAACAAAGTATTTAAGATTATTTGGAACAAAACGACACAATCTTTCGTCGTGACATCAGAATTAGCAAAAGGAGCCGTAAAAGCTTCTTCAAACTCCGAACAACGTGTAACAAGCGAAACACGTTTGTCTTCTCTTTTTAAACTTTCAGCATTTGCACTTTCTTTATCTGCAGTGATGATGCCGGCACAGGCTGTAGAGTTAAGTACTCCTCTTATTAAAATTACGGAGGGAAAAGGTACCATGTTTAAGGGTGAAGCTGATGCTGGCGGCGGTGCTAATATTGCGATCGGTAATAATGCAACAGTTGCAAATAAAAGTACTGCTGGAAGAGGAAGAAATATAGCTATTGGTTCAGGTGCCTATGTATCCGGGGCATATAGTGAAGAATCTATTGCAATAGGTAGTTCAGGAGACGGGGCTACAACTCAACGAACAGAAGTGAGAGGCGATCAATCTATTGCTATTGGTGCAAATACTTTGGCTCAAGGTAATTCATCTATTGCAATTGGTAATGATGATCTTAATAGAGTCGGTGGCTCAACTTATACAGGTGCAGAAAAGTTTATTCAATATGATGATAGTGGTAATAAGACAGGTGAATATATTCTAAAGGGAAAAACTTTAAGAGATATCTATAAAGAGATGACTGGTGATACGATGAACTATGGGGCGTACACAAGCACAACTTCGGGAGAGGGGGCTATTGCTATAGGTGTGCAAGCATATTCTCCTGCAGAGTTATCATTAGCGATTGGTACTAAATCAAAAGCAACAGTGTTTGGAGCGATCGCTCTTGGTACAGGGGCAAAAGCAGATAAATTAAACTCAGTTGCATTAGGGACAGCCTCAGAAGTAGATAAAGAAGGGGTAGCTCGTGTTAAAGAAACTATTTTAGGTACTGAATATACTTGGGCGGGTGGTGCAAAAGTTGATAAAGGAGACGTTGTTTCTATCGGTAAAAAGGGGTATGAACGTCAGCTTATTAATTTAGCACCAGGTGAGGTTTCAGAGACCTCAACGGATGCAATCAATGGCTCACAACTTTATAGTGCATTTAAAGCGATCAATGCTGCTAAAACTGAAGTAGTAGCAGGTGAAAATACGACGGTTGACAAACAAACAGACGCTACTAATGGTAAAAGTATTTATACAATTAAGGCCGTGGATACGTCAGCGAATGTGACAACTTCAGATGCACTTACAGTAAACACAAATGGTCCTCAAAAGGTAGGTGGTGCTTCTGTAACTAATTATCATCTTGATTTATCTAAAAAAACGAAAGATGAGATTCAACAAGGTGTTGATGCGAATACTGCGGTAAACACAAAAGGTTTAACTTTTACTGGGGATAAAGGTTCTACTAATGTGGAAAAATTGGGTTCAACCGTTGCGATTAACGGTGATGACAACATCACCACTGAAGCAGCTGATGATAAAGTTACAGTTAAATTAAATAAAAATATCACCGTTGATAGCGTAAAAGCAGGTGACACCAAAATTGATACAAATGGTCTGAAAGTAGGTGATGTTACCGTTACAAATTCACCAGTTACCGTGAATGGTAATGCAGTTAATAACATCAATGATGCAATCAATCAAACTGCTGAACAAGCCTTTAAAGCATTGACCTTTGGTGGTGATAATGCAGTGAAGAACTTTGAGCGTCGTTTAGGTGGGCAAATCTTTGTAAAAGGTGGTGCAACAGGCACATTATCAGATAACAATATTGGTGTTGTATCTGATGGTAGTGGCACATTAAACGTGAAATTAGCCAAAGATCTGAAAGACCTAGATAGTGCTGACATTGGTGGTGTAACTATCAATAAAAAAGGCATTGATATGGGCGATAAGAAAATTACAGGCTTGAAAGCAGGTGAAGATGATACTGATGCAGTAAATGTTTCACAGCTTAAGAAAGTAGAAGAGGTGGCTAATAAAGGTTGGAATTTAACAGCGAATGGTAAGGATTCTTCTAATGTGAAACCTGGCGATATCGTTGATTTGAATAATACAGATAAGAACATCAATATCACTAAAAATGGCCACAATGTGACGTTCAACTTAGCTAAAGATATTAAAGTTGATAGTGTGACTACTGGAGATACCGTAATGAATAATGACGGTGTGAAGGTTGGTGATAAGGTCGCTTTAAATAAAGATGGCTTAAAAGCTGGCGATGTGGCTGTAACGACAGATGGTATCAATGCTGGCGATAAGAAAGTAACCAATGTTCAAGATGGTGATGTAACGAGCACATCGAAAGATGCGGTAAATGGTAGTCAGTTATACGCAGTGAAAGAACTTGCGGGTAAGGGCTGGAATGCAACGGCAACGAAGAAAGAAGGCTCTACTGGTGAAGTAAGTGGTACTGAAGTTGCTAATGTAGCGCCAGGTGCGACTGTAAACTATATTGCTGGTGATAATATCAAACTTGAACAGAATGGTATTAACTTCACGATTTCAACCACAAAAGACTTGAAAGCGGAAAATGTCACCTCAAAAACAGTTAATACCACAACAATTAATCTTGGCGAAGGTGATAACTCAACGCCAATTACAGTAGTGAGTGGTAAAGATGCAGCACCAAATCTTGATGGTAAAACACCAAATCGTATGAACTTTGGTGGCGAAACTGTCGCAACATTAAGTGATGGCTTAAAATTTGGCGCAAACGTAGGTGATGTTTACGGTGCGAAATTAAATAGCCAAATCAATGTGAAAGGCGCAGATAGCAACACAAACTGGAGTGAGTTTGATGGTGGCGATAATGTGATGACAAACATTGATAAGAGCGGCAATATTCGTGTAGGTATCAAGAAAAACCTTAAAGTGGAAAGCGTAACTGCAAACAAATTCACTGCGGGTGATACTGTGATTGATAGCAATGGCGTCACCATTAAAAATGGTCCAAGTATGACTAAAAATGGTATTGATGCAGGTAATAAACAAATTACCAATGTTGCACCAGGACGCATTGCAGCAGACAGTACTGATGCGGTAAACGGCAGCCAATTACACGAAGTAAAAGCTGACATGAATAACAAGATCAATAAGTTAAATGGTCAAGTGAACAAGTTAGGTAAACGTGTAAATGCAGGTACAGCAAGCGCGTTAGCAGCGTCTCAATTACCACAAGCTTACATTCCAGGTAAGAGCATGGTGTCTGTGGCAGCGGGTAATTACCAAGGTCAAAATGCGGTGGCATTAGGTATGTCACGTATTTCAGATAACGGTAAAATCATTATTCGTTTAGCAGGTACTAGCGATACTCAAGGTAAAGTGGGTGTAGCAGTCGGTGCAGGTTATCACTGGTAATTTATTGCAAATAAACAGAAGGCATGGGAAACCATGCCTTTTTTATTGCCAAAAGTGCGGTCGATTTTCGCCTTGTTTTTCGTATAATAGAAGCAGTTTAATTCGGAGAAGAATATGATTATCGGACCTTATATCAACGCACTGGCGATTATCAGTGGTGCAGTTATCGGTGCGGTGCTCGGTGGGCGCATTCCAGAGCGTTTACGCACTAATTTAACCTTAATCTTTGGCTTGTGTTCGATGGGCGTGGGCATTGTGATGGTAGCGAAAACCACCAATATGCCGGCAATGATTTTATCAGTGCTATTGGGTACGCTCATTGGAGAGTTGCTTTTATTGGAACAGGGGATCAATAAGCTTGCCTCATCAGCGAAAGGTATTGTTGAAAAGATGTTTCCTGATAAGCCAAGTAACATGCATAGCCAAGAAGAGTTCTTATCTAAATTTGTTGCGATTGTGATTTTGTTTTCATTTAGTGGAACGGGGATTTTTGGGGCGATGAATGAAGGGATGAGTGGTAATTTTGATATCCTCATTGTGAAATCCTTTTTAGATTTCTTCACGGCGATGATTTTTGCTACATCACTCGGCATTTCGGTAGCAAGTATTTTTGTGCCACAAACATTGGTTCAAGTGATCTTAGCTTATTCCGCAGTATTTATTATTCCTTTCGTGACACCTGAAATGCGAGGTGATTTTGCTGCGGTAGGCGGTATGCTAATGATGGCTGCGGGCTTTCGCATTTGTAATATCCAAATATTCCATGTGGCGAATATGCTGCCGGCTCTTTTCCTCGCTATGCCGATTTCCCATTTCTGGAGTACCTTTTTCTAAAAAATAGGCGTGTATAACGTCTATTTCTTTTTCTGACAATGAGGGCAATAAAAGCTATTGCGTTGCCCAATAATCATGCTTTCAATCTTAGCGCCACATTTAGGGCAAGGTTTATCTTTGTTTCCATAAACCAACAATTCCTGTGCAAAATAACCAGGGCGACCATCGGGTTGTAAGAAATCTTTTAATGTTGTACCACCTTGTATAATGGCTTTTGTTAATACGTTTTTAATCGTTTCAACGAGTAAGGCACATTGGTTCCGCGTGAGATTTTCGGCTAATTTCATTGGATGCAAACCACATAAAAAGAGCGTTTCATTGGCATAAATATTTCCTACGCCCACGACGACAGCATTATCCATTAAAAAGGTTTTAAGTGCGGTCGATTTTTGACGTGATTTTTTAAAAAGGTATTCCGCATTAAATTCATCAGAAAGTGGTTCTGGACCAAGTTTTAGAAAAAGATGAAAGTCACCTAAGCTTTTCGTCCATAACCATGCACCGAAGCGTCTTGGGTCGTTATAACGCAGTAATTTGCCATTATTCATTACAATATCAAGGTGATCGTGTTTATCAATAGGACTATCGTGCGGCACAATTCGAACAGAGCCAGACATGCCTAAATGGCCAATGATATAACCTTTTTCAGTATGAATAATGAGGTATTTCGCACGGCGAGAAGTATCTAAAATTTTGACGTTTTTGAGCGTTGTTAATTCAGGAGAGACAACCCAGCGTAATTGGGGTTGGCGCACTACAATTTTTTCAATGGTAAAACCTTTCAAATAAGGGCTGACACCACGCAGGGCAGTTTCGACTTCAGGAAGTTCAGGCATAGATAATCTCGGTAATGAATTTATGGTATAAAAAAACCCGAACAATGTCGGGCTTTTTTCAAATCAGCAAAATTATTTGATTTTTGCTTCTTTATAGATAACGTGTTTACGCACTACTGGATCAAATTTTTTGATTTCCATTTTTTCAGGCATATTACGTTTGTTTTTATCAGTTGTGTAGAAGTGACCAGTCTCTGCTGTAGAAACTAAACGGATTTTCTCACGAGCGCCTTTAGCTGCCATGTTTTAGCTCCTTAGATTTTTTCGCCACGAGCACGGATTTCAGCTAACACTGCATCAATGCCTTTTTTATCGATAATACGCATACCTTTCGCAGTTAAACGTAAGGTTACGAAACGGTTTTCACTTTCAACCCAGAAACGGTGAGTGTGAAGGTTTGGAAGAAAACGACGACGTGTCGCATTCAACGCGTGTGAGCGGTTGTTACCCACAGCTGGACGCTTGCCTGTTACTTGACAAACTCTAGACATAATAATCTCCAATAATTTAAATATAAGCTCGAGCTTATGGTTCGGATAATGAAGCTTAAAACTAAGCTTGCTTCCTCGTCAGGTCGCAGTATCCGACCCACTTACTATATTAAAGGTCGCAAATTATACTGACTTTATTTTCATTTCTCAAGTCCAAAAGCGATTTTTCCGTCTTTAAATGGAAATGAACGATAAAAAAATCATCAAATTCCCTAAAACTATAGCAGATTATGTTCTGCAAAAGAATAACAAGTCCCTTTGCCGACAATAAAATGATCCAAAATACGAATGTCCATTAACTCAGCAGCTTCAATAATTTTTTGTGTAATCAGCTTGTCGGAATAGCTCGGTTCTGCGAGGCCAGAAGGGTGGTTGTGAGCCAAAATTAAGGCGGCTGCATTGCAGTAAAGGCTTTCTTTAATGATTTCGCGCGGATAAACATTTGTCACATTAATTGTACCTAAAAATAACCGCTCTTTTTTAATCAAACGATGTTGATTATCTAAAAATAACACCATAAAAATTTCACGTTCTTCGTGGTGAAGCTCTGCTTGAAGATAAAGCTTTACCGTAGATGTGTCGCTAAATACATGCTCTATTAACAATTCTTGCTTGAGATAGCGTTTTGTCATTTCTGTGGTGGCTTGCAGTTGAATAAACTGCGTAATGCCTAATCCTTTTACTTTGCAAAAGGCTTCTTTGTCTGCACTTAATAAGGCTCGAAGGGATCCAAAATGTTGCAGCACGCTATGTGATAATTTCATGACAGGGCAACCTTTAATCCCTGTTCGTAGAAAAATAGCAAGTAATTCGTGATCTTCTAAGGCTTCAACGCCGAATTCCAATAGTTTTTCACGAGGCATTAAGGGGGCGTTTGTCTGCATAATTAATGAATGAAAAGAAAAAAGTACGGTCAATTTTCAGGATGTTTTCAATCTTTGCGAGAAATCAGTTTTGTTTTTGGTACAGCGATCGCAAAAATAAAATTTTTTATTGACGAAATTTGAAGTAAAATAGTCGACCTTAAGTTGTTAAGTACTAACACACAAAAACATATCCATTCTATTAAGTCGTAGCGGAGTAGCAAATGAGCTTGAGCGGAAAGCGTATTGTTGTCGGGATTACAGGAGGCATTGCCGCCTATAAAACCATTGAGTTTATTCGTTTATTACGCAAATCTAACGCAGAAGTTCGAGTAGCTTTAACACCCGCTGCCGCTGAATTTGTCACACCTTTAACGCTACAAGCCATTTCGGGCAATGCGGTTTCTCAATCTTTACTTGATCCTCAAGCTGAATTAGCCATGGGGCATATTGAGCTGGCCAAATGGGCTGATGCGATTGTAATTGCGCCAGCTAGCGCCGATTTTATTGCGCGTTTAACCGTTGGAATGGCAAATGATTTACTCAGCACGATTTGTCTTGCGACAAGTGCACCTATTTTGCTCGCACCGGCTATGAATCAGCAAATGTACCGCCAGGTGATTACACAACAAAATTTGACCGCTCTTTCTGTTCGAGGCATTCATTTTGTGGGCCCCAATAGCGGTTTTCAGGCCTGTGGTGATGTGGGCGCAGGCAGAATGTCCGAGCCGGCTGAAATTTTCGAATCACTTCAATCACTTTTTGCTATTCAACAAGATTTAGCCGATTTAAGTGTCACCATTACGGCAGGCCCGACGCGTGAAGCTATCGATCCGGTTCGTTATATTTCTAATCACAGCTCAGGTAAAATGGGCTTTGCAATTGCCGAGGCTTTTGCAAAACGTGGGGCAAATGTCACCTTAATTGCAGGGCCTGTTAATCTGGCTACACCGAAAAATGTTCATCGTATTGATGTGACAACCGCCCATGAAATGTGGCAAGCCTCCCTTGAAAGTGCGGTCAAAAATAGCATCTTTATTGGCTGTGCCGCTGTGGCTGATTATCGAGTAGCGGAAGTCGCTGATCAAAAAATTAAGAAAACCAATGATAACGATGAGCTTTCTCTTAAATTGGTGAAAAATCCAGATATTATCGCTAGTGTGGCAAGTTTAGAAAAAGATCGTCCATTTGTTGTGGGTTTTGCAGCTGAAACGCAAAATGTCGCTGAGTATGCGAAGAGCAAACTTCAACGCAAAAATTTAGATATGATTTGTGCTAATGATGTATCGGGTGGGCAAGTATTCGGACAAGATCAAAATGCCTTGCAGATCTTTTGGAAAACAGGCGAAAAAGCATTGCCGTTAGCTGATAAAAATAAATTGGCAGAAGTGTTGGTCACTGAAATTGTTGAGCATTATCACAAATAAAATACGTTCAAAATTCGTTGGATTTTGTGACCGCACTTTTGTATAACAGATTTCTTTTAAAGGATAAATAAGCATGAAAAAAATTGATGTAAAAATTTTAGATAGCCGTATTGGCAACGAATTTCCTTTACCAACCTATGCAACCGAAGGTTCAGCAGGTTTGGATTTACGTGCATTGCTTGAAGAAGGCATTGAAATTCAACCAGGCGAAACCAAACTTATCCCAACAGGCCTTTCAATTTATATTGCTGATCCGAACCTTGCAGCAGTGATTCTGCCTCGTTCTGGTTTAGGTCATAAACACGGTATCGTATTAGGTAACTTAGTGGGCTTAATTGATTCAGATTATCAAGGTCCATTAATGGTGTCTGTATGGAATCGTGGCCATGAACCGTTCAAAATTGAAGTTGGTGACCGTATTGCACAATTAGTCTTTGTGCCAGTAGTACAAGCTGAATTCAATATTGTCAGTGAATTTACCGAAACTGAACGTGGTGAGGGCGGTTTTGGTCATTCAGGTAAAAAATAAGCTATGGTAGAACAATTATCTCTCGTAGAAGTTGATGAGATTGCCGCGGAAATCAAACCGCCCAAAATCGAAAAACGCACGGTAAAAGAACGTCGTCAACAAGTGTTGACGGTGCTTACCCATATGCTACATTCTGAACGCGGAATGGAGCGTATGACAACGGCGCGTTTAGCGGAAGAAGTAGGGGTGTCAGAGGCAGCGCTTTATCGTTACTTCCCAAGTAAAACCAAAATGTTTGAAGCGTTGATCGATAATATTGAAGCGAATTTATTTAGCCGTATCACCACATCAATTCGTAATGAAACCAATACGATGAATCGAGTGCGTGACATTATGCAGATGATCCTCGACTTTGCGCGTAAAAATCCTGGTTTAACACGTATTTTGACGGGACATGCATTGATGTTTGAAGAGCCACTTTTACAGGCTCGTGTCGCGCAATTTTTCGATCGTCTTGAAATGCAATTTGTTAATATTTTACAAATGCGAAAATTACGCGAAGGGCGTGGTTTTAATGTCGATGAACGTATTATTGCAGGGCATTTAGTAACCCTTTGTGAAGGGCAGTTTATGCGTTATGTCCGCACAAACTTCCGTTTAGGCGCAAATCAAAGTTTTGAACAGCAATGGCGTTTTCTAGAACCGCTTTTTGCTTAATTGACTTTAGCTGATAAATATATGATTATTCCGTGGCAAGAATTGCCAACAGAAACCTTAGAAAATATTGTGGAAAGTGTGGTACTTAGAGAAGGTACCGATTATGGTTCACATGAGTTTTCTTTAGAACAAAAAAAACAACACCTACTAAACAAGATTCACAATGGAAGTGCAGTGATTGTTTGGTCAGAATTACATGAATCCATTGATATCAAAGATAAAATGGAATTTCTAAAATAAATCAATAGGAGCTTATATGTCAGAAAATGTAGAATTATCAGAAGAACAAAAGCCACAAGATGATGATCAGCAACGTGATCCTGCTCTGGATTGGTTCCTAACGCACTGTCATTTACATAAATATCCGGCAAAATCCACCTTAATTCATGCGGGGGAAGATGCCAATATTTTATATTTCTTAATTAAAGGAACGGTGATGGTTTCATCGAAAGATGATGAAGGCAAAGAGATGATTTTATCTTATTTAGGTGCCGGACAATTTTTTGGTGAAGCAGGTTTATTTGATGAAGGCTCGAAACGTTCTGCTTGGGTAAAAACGAAAACTCCTTGTGAAATTGCAGAAATTTCCTATAAAAAATATCGTCAGCTTATCCAAATTAATCCTGAGATTTTAATGTTCCTTACTTCTCAGTTATCAAAACGCTTGCAGAATACATCCCGACAAGTGACTAACTTGGCCTTTTTGGATGTGGCAGGCCGTATTGCTCAGGCGCTTATGCACTTGGCAAAACAGCCTGAAGCCATGACTCATCCTGATGGTATGCAGATTAAAATTACGCGTCAGGAAATCGGTCAAATGGTGGGCTGTTCACGTGAAACCGTGGGGCGAATAATTAAGATGTTGGAAGATCAAAATTTAATTCATGCGCACGGTAAAACCATTGTGGTTTACGGCACTCGATAGTAAAAATAACCGTCTTTAATAAGACGGTTATTTTGTTTTTGTTACATTGATGTGATAGTTGAAATGCCTTTGTTAATTTTTATACGAAAAGCGAAAAAATACTTCTTTTAGTGCAATATCTTAATTGACAAAATAGCGGAAGACTTCTATCATACCACTGCCTTCCAATGTAGTTTCTTTGGAAGTCAGGATTGGTCTCCTGAATATATAAGTGGCTTTTAAAAGATTCTTAATCTTTTAATTTTATATCGCAGACTGGAACCCCAGAGATGCTTTAAATCTATGGTGGACTAGGTAGAAATCCCGCAGGGATGCGATGCAGTAAGCCACTTGCTGTTAAGACCAATTCTGCTTAGTTCCACCACCCTTCGAAACAATCTTCAACTTTCAAACATTCATTAACTCACTTTAAATGAGAAATTCTCAGTTAAAGAGCGGTCATTTTTTACTTTATTTTTGGCAAAAAAATACCGACCCATTTCTGAGTCGGTATTTCATTTTGTGTGTGTTATTTCACTTTTTGTTTCATGGCTTCTGCCACAAGTTCAGCTTCAGGGCCGAGAACCACTTGTAAGCCATCGTTACCAATTTTCACGATACCTTTTGCGCCAAGAGACTT
>CAJLFU010000026.1 GCA_905205995.1 uncultured Haemophilus sp.
GTTTTGCCACTACCGCTGTAACCCGTGATACCAAGAAGAGGAAGGGAATTGTTCATTGTAAAAACCTTAAGAAAAATGACCGCACTTGATAAAACAAAACCCCGCAGGACGGGGTTTTGCTATCAAAATCCATTAGGTGAAGAAAGTATAGCAAGGGAAAACAAAATAGCAACTTTCTCACGTCTACTGAATTATTTTAGGAATGTTACGCCTTGCACAATTCGCTTAGCCGCGGCAATTGGAAGCTGTCCGATAAAAGTAATTTCCTTATCGCCCATGACTTCACTATAAATCGTGTATGCCCCTTGTTTCCATGTGTTTTCTGTTGCGGCAGTGCTATCCGCTTTGTTGACATAGAGTGTAAAAGTGAAAAGCCCATCGCTAAATAACGCATTTTCAACCACTTCACCATCCATTACATCTTGATTTTGACGAACTAAATCAAAACCTTGCGGTAACCAATCCGTTTTCCAATTGACTGCAAGAGATGACTCTTGTTTGCTTTCATTTAAAAGTGGCGGCACTGACACCTTATTAAGGTAATCTGTTAAACCACGTAGACGATCATCGATATATAACGTCACCACACGGAACTGATCCAATAACTTGCCTTCTCGATCAAGCATATCGCCACGCAATAACAAACCATTTTCTTCATCTAAGAAAACGAGATATTGATAGCGAAAATCGTCTTTGGGCACAATACGAATGGTATCGACAAATCGACCTGCAATTCGGTCTTTTCCAAGTTTAATAAAATCATAATTCTGACTCAGCTTGCTAAAATCAGTACGAATCACTGCCGGAAGCGCATCCACAATCTCACCACTATTAATCGTGAAAGCACGTGAATCCGGCTGGAAATAGCTGACTAAATTACCACGCTGGATAATTTCTTGCTGTTCGCCATCTAATGTCACCAACTGTGCATACACTTTTTGTCCTTGCTTAATATGGCGATAACGGAACGAGTCCATATTCGTTGGTGTAGTTTGCACAAAAGCAATCTCATAATTTAAATCTCGCATGGCTTGCGACATTTTATTTAATAACTGAATTGGCTCTTCTGCAAATGCCGTAAAAGGCAACAGGAATAAGCCTAAAAGTGCGGTTAATTTGAGAAACGTTTTTTTCATAAATAAATCAATTGATCCATAAAAAAATTCACCACGCCTAAGGTGGTGAATTATCGATTAATTGCTGTAATTATTTCGCTTGGTTGCTACCCACATTTAAGCTATCTGCATGCATACGACGCTGTAATTCATAATTTTGTAACATCGTACCAATACGGCGATTTTTTTGCTCAACCTGTTCCGAAGTGGCTACATCTTTGGTCGGAGCGTTGTAACTTACTTCTTGAACAGAATTGTTAAATGGTAAGGTTTGTAAAACTGGGTTTTCAGGTGTAACCGAGGTGCTTTTTGCATTGAATGATTGCACACCTACTACTGCCACTAAACACACACCTGCCGCCACAGCAATTTGTGTCATTGGTGCAAAGAATGCTTTTAATTTTTGCACGAATGGTAAGCTGTCAGCTTCTTCTGGTGTTGGTTGAGAAACAGTAATCTCTACGTGTTTTACTTCTTCTAATTCAATTAAATCAGCCATTTTCGCTGTAAAATCAGCACCTAATAATACTGGTGACTCTTTACGCATAACCGATCTTACTGCGTGATATGCCGCCCAAGATTCTTGTGAATCTTTATCCTGACAGAGTTGTTCCGTCAACTCGGCACTGACTTCTTCTCCATCCATATAGGCTGAAAGTAACTCTTTTTGCATTTTATAAACTCCGACTTTATTTTAACGTTGCATAAGCGGTTGTATTTTGTTCTCAATCACTTCCCGAGCGCGGAAAATGCGAGAACGTACAGTGCCTACTGGGCAATCCATTATTTCTGCGATCTCTTCGTAACTTAACCCTTCAAGCTCACGCAAGGTAATCGCGGTTCTTAAATCTTCTGGCAAACTGTGAATGGTATCGAATACCACTTTTTCTAATTCGCTAGATAACATTTCATTTTCAGGGGTATCTACATCACGTAGATGGGTTCCCACATCGTAGCTTTCGGCATCTTCAGCCAAAATATCTTCGCTCGGTGGACGGCGCCCCTGTGCCGTTAAGTAATTTTTTGCCGTATTAACGGCAATTCGATATAGCCAAGTGTAGAATGCACTATCGCCCCGAAAGGATTCAATGGAACGATAGGCCTTAATAAAGGATTCTTGTACAACATCTGGAATGTCGTTATGAGAAATGTAGCGGGTTAAAAGTCCGGCTACTTTATTTTGATAACGAGAAACCAATAAATTAAAGGCTTTTTTATCGCCTTGCTGCACTCTTTCTACCAAAGCCTGATCTGTTAGCTGTTCAGCCATATATCTCCTATGCTACGTCTAACACGCCTTCATATATTCAAGACAGCAAGCTATTGTTGCTTTATCAGACAGAGTTAAAATTGAAAAGTTCCTTATGTATAAAAAATTTCAAAAAAATTAACGGACATTCGTTTTCTGCACATCTTGGATATATTCAACCATCGCTTGCACTTCGGCATCGTCTGATTGACTGCCATTAAAAAACCACGAAAAAAGTTGTAAATCCGTGGCGGCAAGTAAACGAATAAAAATATCTTTTTTGTCGTCAGTCAGTTGGTCAAAATGCGCTTTATAAAAAGGCATGATGATTTTATCCAGCTCAAGCATACCTCGACGACAATCCCATTCAATGCGGAGTTTATTGTATTTATCCATAATTTCTCCCTAAATCATTGTAATTATACCCGATAAATGAAAAGTGCGGTTAAAAATTACCGCACTTTTTTAATCAAAGAATCGATTATTCTGTCGTCTTAGGCTTAATCACCGCATAAACCACGCCGGTTAATAATGCCCCCGTTGCAATTGCACCTAAGTAGAGTAATGGTTCAGAGACAAACGGAATCACAAATAAACCACCATGTGGTGCTTGCAGAGAAATATTTAATGCCATTGAAATGGCACCCGCAGTTGCACCACCGATAACCGAGCTAATAATCACACGTAATGGATCAGCTGCCACAAACGGTAACGCCCCTTCAGAGATAAAACATAACCCCAAGACAAAAGAGGCCTTGCCTGCATCACGTTGATTACTGGTAAATTTACTGCGAGCAATCCAAGTTGCTATCGCCATCCCAATTGGTGGCACCATACCGGCTGCCATGGCGGCTGCCATTGGGGTGTGAACTTGAGAAGCTAACATTCCCACGGAGAACGTATAAGCCGCTTTGTTTACTGGACCGCCCATATCAATACACATCATGGCACCGATAATCGCACCCAATACCATCGCATTGACTTCGCCCATGGATTTTAACCAATCGCTTAAGGTGGTCATAATTTGTGAAACCGGTGGGTTAATCACATAAATCATGGCAAGACCAACAATCAAGGTACCAAAGAGCGGGAGAATTAGAATCGGTTTTAAGGAAGTTAAACTTGCCGGCAATTTAATGGTTGCATTTAATCCTTTCACCACATAACCCGCTAAGAAACCCGCAATAATACCACCTAAAATCCCGGCGCCCGCCGTGGTGGCTAACATACCGCCAATAAGACCTACTGCAAGCCCCGGACGGTCTGCGATAGAAAAGGCCACATAGCCGGCAAATACTGCAATCATCAGATGGAATGCCGCTCCACCACCGATATCCATTAAGGCTTTTGGAATACCATGAAAAATTGTTTCATCTTTGAAGGCTTCGATACCAAACATAAAGGAAATCGCGATTAATAAGCCACCAGCAACCACCAATGGCAACATGTGCGATACACCGGTCATCAAATGTTTATAGACGCCTTTTTTCTCGCCACTTTCTTCTGATTTAGCAGAAACTTTTGCTGCGCCACCTTCGTAAATTTTTGCTTCTTTAAATGCCTTGTCGAATTCCTGTGCCGTTTTCTTTAAAGCCAAACCGGTCGAAGTACGATACATCGGTTTTCCTTGGAATTTATCTAACGGCACATCAATATCGGCCGCAACAAAGACTAAATCTGCCGCAGCAACTTCTTCTGGAGTAATTTCATTACCTGCGCCCACTTGGCCACGGGTTTCGACTTTTACCTGCCAACCTTGTTTTTTCGCATAGGTTTCAATGGCTTCAGCTGACATAAAAGTATGCGCAACACCCGTTGGGCAAGCGGTAACCGCGACGATATTTTTGACACCAGAAACGCCGCTAAATCCAACCGCACTTTGAGTCGGTTGAACATAGTCCACTGCTTGATTGAGTGCATTCGTAAGTGTTACTTCAGGTGACGCAATTGCCGCATCTTCATTGGCTAAAAATACTTTTTTGCCCGCAAGATCAGCTGAGTTTGGCAAACTAGAGCCGAAAACAATCACTAAATCCGCCTCTTTGGCTTGTTCAACCACAGTATGATTGGCTTTTTTCGCTATCTCGCTCAATGCTTGGCGAAGTAAATAGGCTTTTGCCGCACCAATTTGCGGAGATTGAGTTAAAAACAAATTCATTACATTATCCTTCAATCACAGAAATTTTGACATTCGCCAGAATTGGCTCAAGCAAGGCGATATCACTCACGCCCACATTGCTTTGTGAAACGGCAAAAGCAGAAACAGCACTCGCAAACGCTAAGGTTTCCGCTTGAGGTAAGCCTTTTTCAATACCGTAAATTAAGCCAGCCACCATAGAATCACCTGCCCCTACAGTGCTCACCACATTTTCACATTTAGGTGGTTGAGCTTGAATAACAGCCTGATCACTCAGCCATAAAGAACCGTTCGCTCCCATCGAAATAATGACGTTAGCAATGCCTTCGGCTTTAAGTTTTTTGGCTGCCGCAATAATTTCATCAAGAGAATTTAATGGATGACCAATCCACGCCTCCAATTCGCGATGATTTGGTTTCACCAACCAAGGATGCGCTTTCAAACCAGCCGCGAGTGCGGCATTACTGCTATCTAATACGACTTTCACACCAGCTTTATGCAACTGATTAAGCCAATCCGCGAACAATTCAGGACTCACACCTCGCGGTAAACTGCCACATACCGCAACAATATCAAAGTTTTGGCAATACGATAATGAATCTGCTGTAAATTGCTGCCAAGCTTCTGGAGTGATTTGATAACCTAAGAAATTTAAATCTGTTACATCTGCTTCGGTTTCCGTAATCTTTACATTAATACGAGTTTTGCCCGCAACACGATGGAATTTGTCTTCTAATCCTTGTTTTTTAAATAGCGTTTCGAAATCACCAACGTTGTCTTCACCTAAGAAGCCACCAACGGCCACCTCTACGCCTAAATCTTTTAATACCTTAGCGACATTGATGCCTTTGCCTGCAGGGAAAATACCGAGCGTTTCAACGGTGTTCACTTCGCCGATTTCAATACGAGGCAAACGCCCAACTAAATCATAAGCGGCGTTTAAGGTAATTGTTGCTACTTTTGCCATCACTTACCCCCTACCTTCGCCTAAACCACTTTCAATGACTGCACCAATACCGTCAATCGCTTGTTGAGCTTCTTCACCGCTCGCGACGAAACGTAGGCGATGACCTTTCACGACACCGAGCGCCACAATTTTCATCAAACTTTTTGCACTGACTAATTGGGTGTCACGATCTAAGTTTTGTACTGCAACAGAAGCATTATATTTTTTCACCTCATTAACAAGCACGGCACTTGGACGAGCGTGTAAACCGTGTTCATTACGAATCATAAACACGGCTTCAATAGCATCGGCTGGTAAGCCCGTGTTTTCTTCATGAATTTGTGGTGCATGCTCGCTGCTTACTTCAATGGTATCTGGTTCCGCCGGTGGTACAGCAGATACGCTTTCGCCAAGCCCACTCGCAATGATCTTACCTAAAGCTTCAATAGCTTGTTTCGCATCATCACCTTCAGCAACAAAACGTAAGCGATGGCCTTGAGTGACACCTAATGCCACAATTTTCATTAAGCTTTTTGCACTAACGGGTGCGGTTTCTCGAGTAAGATTTTGCACCGTAATTTTTGAGGTGAATTTTTTCACTTCATTGACAAGCACCGCACTTGGGCGAGCGTGCAAGCCATGTTCATTACGAACAGTAAAGGTACCAATCACTGCACCCGTAGCGATTTGACCTTCAGATTGAGCAGCTGCTGCAACTGGCACTTTACCACCATTAAGTGCGGTCAAAATTTGCTGCGTATTACCACTTAATAAAATATTTTGGACTTCATCATCCAATAAACGCGCTAATGTCTCATTGATTTGATCGTTAACCGCCGAAATCGTCAACACGCCTTTCACCGCTTTGCCATTATGACTAAAAATGGTTTTCGCACGACTGAATGCCAACGCATTTTTCACATTACCTGATACAGCATCGGTTACCCATAACCCTTTACCAAGTGGCAGAGCAGAATTGGATACCACTTCAGAAACAAAGCTATTTTCAACCGCACTTTGCTGTTGTAATTTACCTGCATTGATGGCGGTAAGGGTGAGCAAACTTTGCGTTTCAATATCTAAACTTAATGTTTCTTCAGTCATGCTAAAAGAATCGCTTTCACCTAACAAAATCGCACGGAATTTTTCAACATCTGTTAATGTCGCTAATTGTGCCGCGGTGTCTTCATCACCTAAAACATGCGTTAATTGACGAAGTAAAGCAAGATGTTCATCAGAACGGGCTGCAATACCAATCACAACATAAGCAATATTACCTTCTCCCCACTCAATACCTTGTGGAAATTGGAAAACTTGCACACCAGTTTTTTTCACCATCGAACGGGTTTCTAATGTACCGTGTGGAATCGCAATCCCATTGCCTAAAAAAGTGGAGGTTTGTTGTTCACGTCCAAGCATGCCTTGTAAATAGCCTTGTTCAACATTACCAGCTTGCTCCAACGCACTTGCAGCCATTTCAATAGCTTGCAGCTTATTTGTTGCCGTAGCATTTAAATGAATGTTGCTTTCCGAAAGTTCTAACATTCTTGCTCCTTCACATTGATGATTTAAAAAAAGAAAAGCTGCTGATGAGGTCTCTCATCAACAGCTCAAATTGATTATTGGCCGGTACAGGCTTTGAGTAGCATTTCGCTACCTTGGGAAATGTAGGCGTCATTTTCACCGCGCTCTTTGCCTTTTTGCAAATCACGCATTGCATCGTAGATCCCTTGTGTCACACTTGGTGAATCCACTTTTTGCCAACAATTTGCACTTAAACGGCTGAAGTTAGTTTGTAATGCTTCTGCATGCAACACACCACTGTAGTAAGCATACACATCAGAATCATGACCACCTGTGTAGAGTTTATCTTGAATTTGTTTGATTGGTACAACAATACGACCGAGATACCAGTCATTCGCACCACTTGCAAAATTATCCACAAAAAAATTTTTTGTTACACGATCTTTATAGGTTGCCACAGTGGCTTCATAAGCGGCGGCATAAGATTTTTGGTCGATTTTATCTTTATCTAAATCAATAACCTTTTTGTCTTTACCCATAAACGGAATATAAGAGGTCATATCTGAAATCGAAGAACAACCCGCAAGCATTACTGCAACAAAGAATATCGAGAGTTTTTTAAACATTAAATTTTCCTTATTTATAGGCGGTTAAAACCGCTGTTAATTATACTTAGAATGGGGAGTTAAGCAAGGTAACACCTAGTACTACGCTGATTCTTTGCTCACTCCGCTGTCTTTGACAATCGAAACTAAAATTTGATCAATTTTGAAGTTTTCGGTATCAATGACTTCAAATTTATATTTATCGTATACGACAAAATCGGTTTTTTTCGGAATTTTGCGTAACATATACATCATAAAGCCACTAATAGTCTCGTAATTTTCTGAATCAGGGAAAGATTCAATATCCAAAACGCGCATCACATCTTCAAGTGGCGTTGCCCCATCAATCAACCAAGAGTTTTCATCGCGGCTAACGATTTGCTCTTCTTCGTTAGAAACCAATTCTCCCATCACAATACTCATCACATCGTTCAAGGTAATTAAGCCCATTACAAGCGCATATTCATTGACGATAATCGCAAAATCTTCCCCCGTAGATTTAAACAACTCCAATACTTCGTATAACGACAGCGTATCTGGGATAAATAACGCTTTGCGTAATAAACGGCTATCTGTTAAATCTACTACTTCTTGTTGAAGATAAAGCGTCAACAAAGTATGGGATTCCACATAACCTAAAATCTTGTCCAAACCATTATCACAGATCACTAATTTAGAATGAGAGTCAGCCGATAAGGTATTCAACACTTCCTGACGAGTAAAAGTGCGGTCTAAAAACACGATGTTTTCACGAGTCGTCATGGTTGAAGACACGGTACGCTCTTGCATTTCAAAGATGTTTTCAATCAAATAATGTTCTTGTGTTTTTAGTACGCCCGCTTCGGCACCAGCCTCCACAATCGCCACAATGTCTTCTGGAGTCATATTATCTTCGCGCTTAGTGGATATCCCCATTAAATGGAAGAAGATATTAGAAAGACCATCAAAAAACCATACAATGGGTTTTAAGAAGAAAATGAAGACTTGCATAATGCCAATAGTCCGTAACGCCACACCTTCAGGATTAATCAATGCGAGACGTTTCGGAATTAAATCGGCTAATAAAACAAATGTTGTGGTTACCATGAAAAAAGCAATCCAAGAGGAGGCTGGCTCAACCCATTCTGCCGTGGTGTATTCATGTAAAAAACTCTGTAAGTGAAGACTAATGGTTGCTTCACCAATCACACCACCGAGTACGGCAACCATATTAAGTCCAATTTGTACTACAGTGATGAAACGCCCTGGCTGTTCCTGTAATTTTAAAACTTTCTCCGCTTTGATATTGCCTTCATTGGCCAACGTTTGTAGTTTAATGCGTCTTGCACCCGCGAGAGAAATCTCAGCTGATGACAAGATTGCACTGACAATAATTAATACGATTAAAATAAAAATCGCTGCAGATAAACTCATAATGTTCTCTTTATTGGTTTTAAAGTGCGGTCAATTTACCGCTGGTTTTTAGGTTTGAAATGTTATTATTAAATTGTGAGGGCGTTCTATGACGCCCTATTTAAGAAACGCTAATTTTCGCTGTCGAACCAGCCACGTACAAATTGGATAGAAAGGAAAAGAGTAACTAATAAGAAAGCATAAAATACCCAAGATAAAATCGGATGGCTTGGTGTCACATCGCCACTGATTTCTTTCACCGCAACGGCATTGCGATATTCATCGAACATCGTCATCCGCCAACCGTAATACTTGATTTGCACTAATTTGTTTTCATTACCCAAGGCTTGAACTTGAGCCTGTAAGTTCGCTGAACCAAATTTGAAATAGAATGGAAAACCCCAACGAGTATCTTCATTACGATACACCATGATTTTGCCATCATCATTTTGTGTATTGATAAAATACACATCTCGCGTTGGACCATCAGCCGGATTCGATTTTGTAATCGGACCATCTTTATCCACACGTTTCACTTCCACACCGGTTACTCGCGTTACATCATAGTGTGGGAAAACGTAGTCTACCACCGCGAACATAAAGCCGTGGAAAACAAAGACTACTAAAAATAAAAAATATTTAAAAAACTTACGCATAAAACTCTCTCATTTAAATCGATGATTTATTGTACATTAATTTTAAATAAACGCTCGAAGTTTTGTGTACTAATTTGTGCAAATTCTTCCATTGAAAGCCCTTTTAACGCTGCCACATATTCACACACCTCTCGCGTATAGGCAGGCTGGTTCTCTTTACCACGATAAGGCACGGGTGCTAAGTAAGGCGAATCCGTTTCAACTAACAAACGATCTGCCGGTACATAACGAATGGCTTCGCGAATACTTTCCGCATTTTTAAAGGTTATAATGCCTGAACAAGAAATATAAAAACCTAAATCAAGTGCCTTTTTCGCAAAGTCCAAGGTTTCTGTAAAACAATGAATTAATCCACCGCACTTTTCTGCCTGGTGCTCACGCAACATGGCAATGGTATCTTCTGGTGCTGAACGCGTATGAATAATCACGGGTTTATCCACTTCATTAGCAATTCTGATTTGATCAGCAAAAACCGTTTGCTGCAATGCCTTATTATCCGCACTGTAATAATAATCTAAACCGATTTCGCCAATTGCGATCACTTTTTTATCTTGGGATAAACGTAATAAACGTTCTGCATCGTAAGGTTCTTCTTCAAGATCTAGTGGATGTACACCACAAGCCAAAGACACATTCGGAAATTTTGCTAACTCAGGGTAAGCTTTTTCAAAACGGCTTAATGTTACGCCAATCGCCAATAAATGCTTCACATCTCGTGCTTGGGCTTTGGCCACAACATCAGCAATATCTTTGTGTAAATTTTCATAATCCAATGCATCTAAATGGCAATGGGAATCTACGATAAACATAATTTATTTAATCCTTAAATACGTCGGTAATTAACTTCGTCAAACCATCTAGTAACATTAATTCCGTGTTAACGCCGTTGATAGTAAGTAAATCCGAGCGTACTTTTTGCATAATTTTATTTGCGGTCAATAACCCAAGAGCCGTTTGCTCGTCTGCAAATTGAGTTACACCTGTTTTAAGATCAAGTGTTTGCCAGCCACTTTGTATTTCGAGTTTGTATTTAATGGCATCGCTTAAAAACGCTAAAATCCAATCTACTTGCTGTACGGTGTGTTCTTTTTCAAAGAAAGGCAAAATTTCCAAAGGTGAACGACGACGATAAAAAAGCCAAAATTGACGTAGGAAATTCTTCCGTTGTTCAATTAATCCTTGCTGGAGTGTTTCCAATGCTGACAGTGGACGCCCCAAATTCATCGCAAGTGCGGTCAATAATTCGGATGTTTCTGCCTGAAATTGAGAAGAAAGCCAATTTAGGGCTTCCGTTTCCGTTGGCAAAGGCACATTCCACACTTGGCAACGGCTGTAAATAGTCGCTAACAACGAAGAGGATGGCTCTGTTTGCAATAAGAAATACGTGTTCGGACGCGGCTCTTCCAAAGTTTTGAGCAACGCATTTGCTGCTGCCTCCGTAAGACGCTCTGCATCTTGGATATACACTAATTTATTGCCGTTTTGTTGCGCGTGTTGGCTGACAACTTCATTAATCGCCCGAACCTGATCAACCCCAATGTCTTTGCCTTCTTGAGAGGCTAAAACATGAAAATCAGGGTGACTTTGCGCAGCCATTAAGTGACAAGCATGACAATGGCCACAAGGTGCATTATCTGGCGTTTGACACATAATGCGTTTTGTCAAAGCTTCAAACAAACCTTCAGCACCGAGACCTTGATCAGCTTTAATCAATAATGCATGATGCCCCAAGCCTTCGCTAAAAGTTTGGCTAATTTTATGATAAGTAGGCACTAACCAAGGATAAAGTTCGCTCATTTTGCTTGTGAAACCCACCAATTTTTGACCGCACGTTGTATGTCTGCTTGTACTTGTTCCAAAGGCTGACCCGCATTAATAATGGCGGCTTTCGGGTTGTTCTGCACCAATTCCAAATAACGTTGGCGGGTACGATGGAAGAAATCCAGTCCTTGTTGTTCAATGCGATCTAATTCACCACGACCTCTAGCACGAGCAAGCCCTTCTGCAGGATCAATGTCTAAATACAGTACAAA
Organism: uncultured Haemophilus sp.; assembly: GCA_905205995.1. Classification (GTDB taxonomy): domain Bacteria; phylum Pseudomonadota; class Gammaproteobacteria; order Enterobacterales; family Pasteurellaceae; genus Haemophilus_D. Next base: position 11,658 of record CAJLFU010000026.1, read on the forward strand.
ATCAGGCTCAAAATCGCCTAATACCATATTTTTTAAATTTGCCATAAGCGCTTGGTCAAACTGACGCCCACCGCCTTGATAGGCTTGTGAAGACATATCATGTCGATCGCCAAGCACAATTTTACCTTCTGCCAATGCTGGCTTAATCACATTTTCTACCAATTGAATTCGTGCCGCATAAAGCATCAATAATTCTGCCTTATCCGTAACAGGTTCTTCTGTTTCATGTTTAATTAAATGGCGCAATTTTTCTGCTAATGGTGTACCACCCGGCTCACGAGTAAATACGATATCATTTACACCAAGGGATTTTAATGTATCCACCACCGTTTGCATGGCGGTACTTTTACCTGCACCTTCCAGTCCTTCAATTACGATAAATTTGCCTTGCATTAGTTGGCTCCTTTTTGTTGGCTACGATACCAACGTAAATATTCTTGCACTGCTTTATTATGCTCGTTCAGATTACGAGTAAATTTATGGCCGCCACTTCCATCGGCAACAAAATAATAAAAGTCCGTTTTAGCAGGATGAGCTACTGCCTGCAAAGCACTCTCGCTTACCATCGCAATCGGTGTCGGCGGTAAACCCTCAATCATATAGGTATTATACGGGGTTATCGTTTCCAAATCTTTCTTACGAATATTTCCGGTGTAACTCTCACCCATTCCATAAATCACCGTTGGGTCAGTTTGCAGTTTCATATTGGCTTTTAAACGATTAATAAATACGGAAGCCACTTGTGGTCGCTCCGACGCAATCCCCGTTTCTTTCTCCACAATAGAAGCCAAAATCAACATTTGATACGGATCCGCTAATGGGAGATTTTCATCGCGTTCACTCCATGCTTTATCCAAGGCTTTTTGTAGACGAGTAGTTGAACGTTTTAATAATTCAAGATCAGTTGAGTTTGGCGTGTAATTATAGGTATCTGGATACAACCACCCATCCATGTTATTCCATTCGTAAACGGCTTTTGCAATGGCTGGAATATCTAATAACGCCATAATTTCTTTATCACTTTTACCTTGCAAGGTTTGTTTTAAGTGCGGTGCGTTTTCAAGGTTTTTACGCCATTCCTTGAACGTTTTACCTTCAATAAACTTCACACTAAATTGCGCTTCCTTGCCAGAATTAATCATATCCAATAAATCTTGTAACGTTTTCACGCCCGTTAAAGAATAAGTCCCCGCTTTCACTTTATTTAACTGAGGTTGCAATTTCAATAACCAAGGTAATAAATCGGCATGCTCAAGAATTTTTTCCTGCTCTAATAACGCAGCAAGTTTACTACCCGTAGTTCCTCGGTCAATTGTAAGCAATTGATCTTTCGTGACATTCACCGGCGTATGAACAAACTCCGTTAGTTTTTGATAACCCCAAAAACCAACACCGCTAAGAATAAGCAGAAGAATCAATAAAAAGACAAAAAATTTTTTCATGCGTCACTCATTTTATAAAAACGACAAAAGGGGCAAAATGCCCCCTTATTCTAACGTTTTCTGTTATTTATCGAAATATTGAATATCAGCATTTTTACGTAATGCTTTCACCCAGTCTTTGGTTGCCTCTTGTAATTGGCTATTCACGATTTGTTCGTAAGCTTTTTGACGATAGGCATCTTCTGTTTTATCGCCATCACGACTGCCAGTTACTTCAAGGATATGCCAACCAAATTCAGATTTAAACGGTGCAGAAATGGTTCCCTGTGGTGTAGTTTCAACCATTTTTGCAAATGGGCCCACATAAGCTTCTGGGAAGGCATAGCCTAAACTTCCGCCATTCGCGCCTGATAAATAATCTTTAGAATATTTTAATGCCGCATCAGCAAATGTCATTTTGCCAGAAATAATCTCGCTACGAATACGTTCTAATTCTGCTTTTGCTTGGGCATCGTTCAGTAATGGGTTTAGTTTTAATAAAATATGACGAACTTCATACTCTTTGCCCATCACTTTTTGCGCCGTGCCTTTCGCTTTTGCTTCATCGAGCATTTGTTTACCCAATGCATCCACTTGCTCACGAGTCACATCTATGCTGTTTTGAATAGCATGATTACGCACACCTGCCATTAACATTTGACGAGAAATTTGTTGTTTAAATGCATTTAAGGAAATGCCTTGATAATCGAGCGCATCTAAGAATTGACCATAAGTTAAACCATTTTTCGCTGCAATATCTTCTACGATACGGTTTACTTCAGCTTGGTTTACTTTTACACCTGATTCTTTGATAGCTTTCTCTGTCAGCATATCATCAATAATCTTATCTAATGCTGCACGTTGGCTACCTTTTTTGCCCATCACAGCATTCACTTGGCTTTGTAAAATTGGTGTACCATTTACGGTCGCCACAACGCGTTCTTCTGCTTGTACTTGAGAAAAAGTAAACAGACCGATCATGGCAAATAAAAGAGATTTTAACATTGATTTTTTCATTTTAGTTGTCTTAAAAAATAATAGGATAATGTTCGTTAGATTATCAATTTTATCAAAGGTTCACAATAGGCTGATCGTTATTTAGACAATAACGCCACTTCATAACAACCATCGTATTTTAATGTACGTACCTGAACTTGTTCATCACGAGAAGTCGGCACATTTTTACCTACATAGTCTGCCCGAATCGGCAATTCACGGTGTCCACGATCCACTAAAATCACCAACTCAATTTTAGCTGCTCGACCAAAATCCGTTAACGCATCCATCGCGGCACGAATGGTTCTACCAGTGAATAACACATCATCGATCAAAATAACTTCTTTACCCTGAATATTCATATAACTGGAGGCGCCGCTATACACAGGGGTTGGATTTTCAGGTTCAACATACTCTAAATCATCGCGGTAAAACGTGATATCCAATTCCATCATTGGAAGACTTACACCATTTAACTCTTCAATACGACGTTGAATCAATTCAGCAATTTCTGCTCCGCGACGTTTTACCCCAACTAAAATCACATTATCGAAATCTTGGTGCTTTTCAATAATTTCATGGGAAATACGTGAAATGGTGCGTAAAAATCTGTCTGCATCAATAATGATTTTTTCCATTTTATCTCTCGCTTTGTTTACATAGCCCAAGTGCGGTTAAAAAAACACTGATTTTTTGACCGCACTTTTACTGGAATATTAACCGAATTCTAGCTCTACCGCATTTTCACCGAGCAAATTCACCAATTCTGTTAGAATCTCATCCGTTGGTGTAATCGACCATTGAATCCCTAAACGCAATAACGCACGGCCCTTTGCACTTTGATAATATACGTTAATCGGTAAAGTTCCGCCACTAACAGGTTCTAACATTTCTTTCAGTTTCTTAATAAAACTTGGGCTAATCTGCTCCTCTGACAAACTGATTGCCAAAGATTTCGCATAACGGGAACGCGCCTCATCTAAAGTCATCAAATCCCGTACCGACATTTTTAATCCACCTGAAAAATCGTCAAAACTCACTTGACCAGATACCACCACAACCGTGTCTTTTTGCAGTTTCTCACCAAATTGGTCTAAGCTTTCTCCAAATAGGGTTAAATCCAAACGTCCAGAACGATCATCTATGGTTGCAATACCAATTCGATTGCCTTTTTTCGTTGTCGCGAAGCGAGTTGACACTAATAAACCCGCTGCTGTGCTAATTTGCCCACGGCGGTTTGGCGTGAGATCTTTCAATCGCGTAGAGCTGTAATGAGAAAGCTCTTTCAAATAACGACTTACCGGATGGCTACTTAAATACAAACCTAGAGTTTCACGCTCACCGTCTAAAATTTGTTTTTCTGTGTAAGGTGGCGTGTGGGCGTAAGCATTTTCCACTTCTTCGTGTGTTTCTGTCAGCACACCGAACATATCGGTTTGCCCCATGGCTTCATCTTTTGCATGCTGATCAGAGGCTTTGAGTGCATCTTCTAGATTCTTAGATAACGCCGCACGGTGTGGTCCTAACTTATCAAATGCGCCCGACATAATCAGACTTTCAAAGGTACGACGGTTAATTTTCTTCAAATCAACGCGAGCACATAAATCAAATAAATCTCTGAAAATCCCACCTTCATTACGAGCGGTAATCAATGCATCAATCGGACCTTCACCCACCCCTTTAATGGCGCCGATACCGTAAACAATTTCACCATTTTCATTCACGCTGAAATGATGTTTCCCTACGTTAATATCCGGTGGTGTGACTTTTAAGCCCATACGTAAACATTCATCGTACAAGCCAACAATTTTATCCGTATTATCCATTTCCGAAGTCATTACTGCTGCCATAAACTCAGCAGGGAAATGGGTTTTCAGCCAAAGGGTTTGGTAAGATACCAATGCGTAAGCGGCAGAGTGCGATTTATTGAAACCATAGCCGGCAAATTTTTCCACCAAGTCGAAAATCTTCATGGAAAGCTCGCCATCAACACCATTTTTTTCAGCGCCTTCTTTAAACACAGAGCGCTGTTTTGCCATTTCTTCCGGTTTTTTCTTACCCATCGCACGACGTAATAAGTCCGCACCACCAAGAGTATAACCCGCTAGCACCTGAGCAATTTGCATGACTTGCTCTTGATACAAAATAATACCGTAAGTTGGCTCTAAAATCGGTTTAAGGCTTTCATGTTGGTAGTTTGCGTCAGGATAAGAGACTTCCTCACGGCCATGTTTACGGTCAATAAAGTTATCCACCATGCCCGATTGTAATGGACCTGGTCGGAATAACGCCACCAACGCGATAATATCTTCAAAACAGTCTGGCTGCAGGCGTTTAATCAAATCTTTCATTCCACGCGATTCCAACTGGAATACTGCGGTCGTTTCAGATCGCTTCAGCAACTCAAAAGATTCGGGATCATCTAAGGGAATGGCGGCAATATCGACTAGCGGTTTGCCTTCACGAGTAAGGCGGGCATTAATCATATCTAGTGCCCATTTGATAATGGTGAGTGTACGCAAACCTAAGAAGTCAAACTTGACTAAACCGGCATATTCCACATCATTTTTATCGAAGTGGGTAACAGGATGAAGTCCCTCATTGTCACAATAAAGTGGTGCAAAGTCTGTAATCAAAGAAGGCGAAATTACCACACCACCTGCGTGTTTACCCGCATTTCGCGTGACACCTTCCAGCTTACGCGCCATATCAATCAGGGCTTTGACTTCTTCATCTGAATCATATGCCACTTGTAACTGTGGCTCAGCCTCAAAAGCCTTGGCTAAAGTCATGCCGGGATCAGGGGGAATCATTTTTGAAATACGATCCACAAAGCCATAAGGATGGCCTAATACTCGACCCACATCTCGAATTACCGCTTTGGCCGCCATGGTACCGAAGGTAATAATTTGTGATACCGCACCACGACCGTAGGTTTCTGCGACATGATCGATAACGCGATCCCGTCCATCCATACAGAAATCCACGTCGAAATCAGGCATAGAAACACGCTCTGGATTGAGAAAACGCTCAAAAAGAAGGTCGAATTCAAGGGGATCCAAATCGGTAATTTTTAGAGCATAAGCCACCAATGAACCTGCACCAGAACCACGCCCAGGCCCGACCGGAATATCATTGTCTTTTGACCACTGAATAAACTCCATGACGATTAAGAAGTATCCCGGGAAACCCATTTGGTTGATCACATCAAGCTCGACTTGAAGACGCTCATCATATTCTGGCCGTCTTTCTGCCCGCACTTTTTCATCGGGGAATAAAAACGCCAAACGCTCTTCCAAACCTTCTTTGGATTTCATCACCAAATAATCTTCCGTACTCAGATCGCCTGTTGGGAATTTGGGAAGGAAATACTCGCCCAAACGCAAAGTGACATTACAGCGTTGCGCAATTAATACCGTATTTTCAAGCGCAGAAGGAATATCCGCAAATAATTGGCACATCTCTTCTTCTGAGCGGAAATATTGTTGTTCGGTATAACGTTTTGGACGTTTTGGGTCGTCTAGGGTATAGCCATCATGAATAGCGACACGAATTTCGTGCGCCTCAAAATCATCAGGCTTAAGGAAGACGACATCATTGGTCGCCACAAGCGGTAAATCATGGGCTTCAGCAAGTTTTAATGCTGTTTGAATATAACGTTCTTCATCCGGACGACCCGTTCGGGAAAGAGAAAGGTAAAAATGGTCAGGAAAAAATTCTTGATAAAAACTGACCGCACTTTCAGCTTCAGAGCTATTTTCTTTAAGGAGTTTTTTCGCGATATCGCCTTGTGTGCCACCTGATAAAACAATTACACCTTCACGGTGTTCAATCAACCATTCCTGGTCAATATAAGGCAAATCCACATAGCCGCGTTGATAGGCTTTTGAAAGCAGTAATGTGATGTTTTTGTAGCCTTCATTATTCTTAGCAAGTAAAGTGAGCGTGAATAATTCTTCGCCGCACAACTCGCTTTTAACATGAACATCTGCACCAATAATTGGTTTAATCCCCGAAGAAAGGGTTTCACCATAAAAACGTACCACACCACAAAAATTGGTGAAATCCGTTAATGCCAACGCGACCATATTATTTGCTGCACACGCTTTGACCAATGGTTTCACTTTTACGATACCATCAATCATTGAAAAATCAGTGTGCGTACGAAGATGTACAAAACGCGGTTGAGTTGACATTAACAATCCCTATGTTGATAGTTAAAACGAATAAATTAAGCTTTTTCAATATCTATTTTAGCTAAGCCTTCTTTAAAAGCTAATCCATAACGTCTTGGTATTGACGCTTCAAATCTACCATTCTCTACTGTAGTTTCATAGCTGCAAACTTTAAATTCAGGCACGCGAATAAAGGAATAATCAACATTGACCATAGGGGATATTTTTGAATATAACGTCCATCTTACTTTGCTCCCTTCTTCAAAAGAGGTTTTTGCATCAAAACTGCTTGCCCCCTCGCAATGCGCAATTTGGTAATTAGAATAAAACGCCCCAGGGAAAGGTTTTGCATCACAGAAATTAAATACTCTATCATGTGCGAATACATCTTGGCGAATATAGCCCCACAACTCCTCAGCAAGAAAATCCTGATCGGCAAAATGACGAGAGTCATAACCCTTATCAATAAAACGTTGAATTCTCGCTTCCATATCAGGAACAGCGCCGGCTTTTGCCCCCCACATCCCAGCCAAAATAAGAGCGGTATGGGAACCAGAATCACGCATCGTATGGAATGAACGACCACTTTCAATCCATTCAGCCACGGCTTCACCCTCTCGGTGAGAGACCACGGAGTCAGCATCACGGAAGATCACATACTCAGCTTCTAGATCATTAATTGCAAGAAAACGCCACATTGCACCAGGCCATTTATCCACAGGTGAAGTAACATATACGACTTCAGCACCATTATTTTTTAATCGTTGAATCGCTTCAGATGAAACTGAATCATCTACATAAAAACGGCATACCCAGCCAGGGAATAGCATTGGCGATACTTGTGTATTTAATATCGCCGGCTCAACATATTTAGGATTATTGCCAAATAAAGAAAATGCGATTATTCGTTTACCATTTTTAGGCGCTGGCGCAGGAACCATTTTCTGTGTTGGAACGGGAATAGCTTTATCCTTAAGCTCAAGCGCTAAATTGCCATAAAAACCTGAACGCTCCCAATTACCTATTCCACCATAAGCGTGTGCTAACAAATCTAAAGCTGGAATATATTGCGCATCTAATTCTAATGTCTTTAATTCCGCCTCAATGGCTTCTTCCCATTTTAATTCTTTCAAATAAACATAAGCAATTTTATGGGAATATTCAGGATTATTGGGATCGAGTAAACAAAGCATTTCAGCCAGCTTTAATGCTTCATCATATTCTGTATTTTCAATTGAGGAAACGTAAGATCGCTCTAGCGCTTTTTGTGCGTCGATATTATTCATAATCAAAATAAATTGGTCATAATTATTACGCCGGAACTATAAAAGCACCGGCGTAACGAAATTTTATATTCAAGTTTTATTATTTTCTTGCCAATGGTGGCACGAAAGTTAAACCTAAATCCCAAGGTTGTTCAATCCAAGTGTTTTGTGGAATATCAATTACATAATCATCCACTAACTCAGCACCTGCAGGTTTTGCGAATACCGTAACAAATTTTGCTTTTGGATACATTTCACGAATTGCACGAGCGGTATTGCCGGTATCTACTAAATCGTCTACCACAATCATTCCTTCGCCATCACCTTCAGCACGGTGTAATACTTTTAATGCACCTTGTTCATCGTGATCATAACTGGCAATACACACGGTTTCTACGAAACGAATATTTAATTCGCGAGCAAGTACCGCTGCTGGGAATAAACCACCACGGCTTACTGCGATGATACCTTTCCACTGAGTGGCAGGAAGTAAACGTTCCGCTAATTTACGGGCATGCATTTGGAACATATCCCAAGTCACAACATATTTTTCGCTCATAACAAATACCTTAAACTTTGTCGCTAAATAAAAAAATTGCGGAATTTTAACCTGAAATGGCGTTTTATGCTATGATTTCCGCAAAAATTTTAATGAAAAAAGGAGTTCATTATGTCAGAAATTACCACATTACAACCGCAATTACTTTGGAAATGGTTTGATCAAATTTGTGCGATTCCACATCCTTCACATCATGAAGATGCGCTCGCCACTTTTATTGTCAACTGGGCGAAAGAAAAACAATTTTTTGCTGAGCGTGATGAAGCCGGTAATGTATTAATTCGTAAACCTGCCACAGCAGGAATGGAAAACAGCCAACCTGTTGTGTTACAAGCACATTTAGATATGGTGCCACAAGCGAATGAAGGCAATCCACATAACTTCACTCAAGACCCAATTCGTCCTTATATTGATGGGGATTGGGTAAAAGCACAAGGCACCACACTTGGCGCGGATAACGGTATCGGCTTAGCCTCGACCTTAGCGGTATTAGAAAGTACCGATATTGCACATCCACCACTTGAAGTGTTACTCACCATGACCGAAGAAACCGGCATGGATGGTGCCGTAAACCTTCGCCGTAACTGGTTAAAATCGGAAATCTTAATTAATACCGATACCGAAGAAATCGGTGAAATCTACATTGGTTGTGCTGGTGGGGGGAATGCTAATGTTGAGTTACCTGTTCACCGTGAAACCAATTCATTCAACCATACTTTGCAAATTAACTTAAAAGGTTTACGTGGCGGACACTCAGGTTGTGATATTCACACCACACGTGCGAATGCAATTAAAGTATTGGCGCGTTTATTAGCAAAACTTTCACAAAATCAACCGCACTTTGCCCTTGCAGAAATTCGCGGAGGCTCAATTCGTAATGCGATTCCACGTGAAGCGGCCGCAACCATTTGCTTCAATCATGATGTAGAAAGCGTAAAAAGTGCGATCAAAAATTTTGAAGTTTTATTGAAAGAAGAGCTTGCTATCGCTGAACCAAACTTAACCTTAACCGCTGAGCAAGTTGAAAATCCACAACAAACCTTCACGCTTGAAACCACCAAAAAAGTGATTAATTTGCTGAACGTCTTACCAAATGGCGTAATCCGCAACAGTGATGTAATCAAAAATGTCGTGGAGAGCTCGTTGAGCATTGGTGTATTAAAAACCCTTGAAGATAAAATCAAAGGTACCATTCTTATTCGCTCGCTTATTGAGAGTGGTAAAGAGTATGTAGGAGAAACCTTAACCTCACTCGCTGAACTCACTGGCGCAATGGTCGAATTCTCAGGTTCTTACCCTGGTTGGAAACCGGTAAACGACACGGCAATTTTAGCCTTAATGAAAAAACATTATGCAGAAGTGCTTGGCAAAGAGCCTGAGATTAAAGTGATTCATGCGGGGCTTGAATGTGGCTTATTGAAAGAACATTATCCGAATATTGAGATGATTTCTGTGGGTCCAACGATTCGCAATGCGCATTCGCCAGATGAAAAAGTCCAAATTTCAACAGTACAAACGTACTGGGAATTACTTACTAAAGTCTTAGCGGATATTAAATAATCTACAAATAAAAAGGGCTAAATGTTACATTTAGCCCTTTATTTTTTTATCTTTTATAAACTACGTAATGCTTCGATACGTTTTTCAAGTGGAGGGTGACTCATAAAGAGTTCGCTACGTTTGCCGTTAATCATAAAGGCATTAAGTGAACCTTCCATCTCTTGCGGCTCATGAATTTGTTGTAAACGTTGCAATGCCGCAATCATTTTTTCTTTACCGACAAGTTGTGCTGAGCCTGCATCTGCGCGGTATTCACGATAGCGTGAGAACCACATCGCGATAATGCTCGCTAAAATACCAAACAAGATTTCTAACACCATTGAGACTAAGAAGTAAATGCCTGAACTGCGGCTTTCTTCATCACCATTACGAGAACTTGCCACTACATTGGCAATCACACGAGATAAGAAAATTACAAAGGTATTCAATACGCCTTGTAATAAAGTCATGGTCACCATATCACCGTTCGCGATGTGTGAGACCTCGTGAGCCAATACCGCCTCAGCTTCTTCTTCCGTCATGGAGTTTAATAAACCCGTACTAATCGCCACTAAAGAATTGTTTTTAGTTGCACCCGTAGCAAAAGCATTCGCATCATTAGAATGATAAATCGCCACATCTGGCATTGGGATGCCCGCTTGTTGTGCTTGACGGCGTACAGTTTCTACTAACCAACGCTCAGCTTGATTACGTGGTTCGGTAATCACTTCCGCACCCACAGAGCGCAATGCCATGGTTTTTGATAAGAATAATGAAATCAATGATCCGGCAAAACCGAAAAGCATCGCCATAATTAAAATGCCACCTGTACTATTTCCTGCAATACCGGTAACATTTAAAATAATCCCTAACACAAGCATCACAGCAAAGTTAGTGGCTAAAAATAAAAGGATTCGCATCATAATAAAGTTCCTCAATAAAATAGAAAGTAAACGCTACAATAATGGAGAATTTTTTACAAAATTCAAGGTTAAACAAATAATTTATTGTAAATCTTCTAAGGTATTAAAATTTACAAATCGTCCTTCTTGTTCGTAAAATTGGACAGCAACCGCGCCATTTTTCTTCATAAATTGTAATAAACGACGCTCGCCCTCGTTTAAATAAGCGCGTAACTTCTCTTTAAGCTGAACGGACATCAAACAAAATGTCGGGTGTTCACGCTCTTTATCTTTTGCATAAGCCATTAAAGTGCGGTCATTTTCAACCGCACTTTTTAGTTTTTCTAATAAGTTTTGCGGAAAATACGGGCTATCACAAGGCACAAAAAGCACAAAATCCGTTTTAGCTTGTTCGAGTGCTGTTAACATACCGCTCAACGGTCCTTGAAAATCAGGTAATTCATCTGAAAATACGGGAAAACCCCATTGTGCATATTCCGCATGGTGACGATTAGCATTAATTGAAATATCAGCCACTTGAGGTTGTAAGCGATCAATCACATGGCTAATTAATGGTCTATTTTGTAAAAGCTGTAAGCCTTTATCCGCACCATTCATCCTCCGTGCTTTTCCTCCCGCCAAAATAACCGCACTTATTGTGTATTTCATATTTTCTTATTGCCTTATTTGAAGTATGATCTAGCCCTATTTTTCTCCATTTAAAAGGAAATAGCAATGAAATGTAAGCGTTTAAATGAAGTATTGGAACTTTTACAACCTTATTGGTCTAAAGACCCAGATCTGAGCTTGCTACAAATTCTGCAAAAAATTGCTGATGAAGCCGGTTTTGATAAACCCGTAGCAGAATTATCTGATGAAGTGATTATTTATCATTTAAAAATGCATGGCACAGATAAACTTGAGCCAATTCCTGGCATCAAAAAAGATTATGAAGAAGATTTTAAAACCGCATTGCTAAAAGCACGCGGAATTATTAAATAAGGAAAACAAATGAAAAAAATTTTATTTTTACTCGGTGCTTTATTTTCATTTAACGCATTCGCAGCCAACCTAGAAGAAGGCAAACAATATGTTCAAGTGAGCCAAACCGCTTCTGCACAACCAGAAGTGATTGAATTTTTCTCATTCTACTGCCCACATTGCTATGCCTTTGAAATGGAATACCACATTCCAAAACAAGTTGCAGAAAGCTTACCAAAAGGCACAGAATTTAAACAATATCACGTTAACTTCTTAGGTCGTCAATCTGAAAACCTCACTCGTGCATGGGCATTAGCGATGGCACTTGGTGCTGAAAGCAAAGTGAAAGCGCCTTTATTTGAAGCGGCACAACAAGATAAATTAAGCTCAATGGATGATATTCGTAAGATCTTCCTTGATAACGGCATCACCGCTGAACAATTTGATAACAACATCAACAGCTTTGCTGTAAACGGTTTAGTGAATAAGCAAGTAAATGCAGCAGAACAGTTTCAAGTACGTGGCGTACCTGATTTCTATATCAATGGCAAATATCGTGTAAACCCTGAAGGCTTAAATTACGACGATTTCGTCAAAGATTATGTAGAAACCGTGAAAGGTTTATTGCAAAAATAAAAAAAAATTGGTTTAATGCCTGCCGTTTTTAAATATAAAGAAGAGAGATGATTATGGCTGCTAGTTTCAGTGTTACTCGTCGTTTTTTTGACGACAAAAACTACCCACGCGGATTTTCCCGTCACGGTGATTATACAATCAAAGAATCCCAAGTATTAGAGCAATATGGTCAAGCGTTTAAAGCATTAGATTCAGGCGAGCGCAAGCCAGCGACAAAAGAAGAAAAAGAATTTGTTGCTTTTTGCCGTGGTGAACGTGCACCGGAAACTTTCTTCGAAAAAACCTGGAATAAATATCGTACTCGCATTAACACAACAAAACGTGTTTACACCTTATCAGGTGATGTGAGCGAAGCAGCTTCTGGCGGCGAAGATTATTCCGGCGAATAATACATTTTAAAAGGCAGGCTGAAGCTTGCCTTTTGCTTTTTTACTCAATCCCTTTGCTTAGCAAGGGCTGTGGGATATTTATCATTCAAACGTAAACATCAATGCAACTACCCATTTCCCAATATACCGAACTTCTGCAAAAAAAGACTGAAAAACTGACCGCACTTTTGCAGCCCTTTAACGCCCCAGAAATAGCTGTGTTTGATTCGCCAACCAGCCATTATCGGATGCGTGCAGAATTTCGTATTTGGCATGATAAAGGCGATTTTTATCACATCATGTTTGATCAAAGTACCTTGCAGCGTTATCGAGTCGATGAATTCCCAATTGCCAGCGAACTGATCAATCGCATGATGAAAGCCTTATTGCCATTGTTAAAAACGCAGGAAGTATTACATAAAAAACTGTTCCAAATTGATTATTTGAGCACGCTCAGCAATAAGATTATTGTAAGCCTGCTTTACCACAAGCAACTCACGGAAGAATGGCAAAGCGCTACTACACGCTTAAAAGAAGAATTACAACAACTTGGTTTTGATGTGCAATTGATTGGTCGTGCGAGTAAACAAAAAATCTGTTTAGAGCAGGATTTTATCGATGAAGTGTTACCAGTAAAAGGGCGCAATTATGTTTATCGCCAAGTGGAAAACAGCTTTACTCAGCCTAATGCAGCGGTGAATTGCAAGATGTTGGAATGGGCAATTGATTGTACTCAAGGTTCTCAAGGGGATTTATTAGAGCTGTACTGCGGTAACGGCAATTTCTCCATCGCCCTTGCACAAAACTTCCGAAAAGTGCTTGCTACCGAAATCGCTAAGCCATCCGTTGCGGCTGCACAATTTAATATTGCGGAAAATAAGATAAATAATCTGCAAATTATCCGTATGTCCGCAGAAGAATTTACCCAAGCAATGAATGGCGTACGTGAATTTAATCGTTTAAAAGGCATTGATTTAAAAGTCTATCAATGCAATACGATTTTTGTCGATCCGCCACGAGCCGGGCTCGACTCAGAGACGGTAAAACTGGTGCAGAATTACGATCGTATTTTGTATATTTCCTGCAATCCACATACCCTTTGTGAGAATTTGCAAACTCTTAGCCAAACCCACCGCATTGAAAAAGCGGCGCTGTTTGATCAATTCCCTTACACAGATCATATGGAAAGTGGCGTATGGCTGGTGAGAAAATAAAAATTCAACTGCTTGCTGAAGCGGGAACATTGTCAGAATTGACCGCACTTTGTTCCCCTCTTGGTATCGAGCATTGTACTGAAAGTCCACTTGCATTGGTGCGAACAGAAACCCATCTTGCCCTGCGTAAACTAGACGAGCCTAAATTGGGCGATGTGTTTGTGGATTTCATAGCTGGTGCGATGGCCCATCGTCGTAAATTTGGCGGTGGGCGTGGCGAAGCTATTGCCAAAGCTGTAGGCATTAAGGGCGCAGAATTGCCGAGCGTGATTGATGCCACAGCCGGACTTGGTCGGGATGCCTTTGTTTTAGCTTCTATCGGTTGCCAAGTGCGTTTAGTGGAACGCCATCCCGTGGTGTATTTACTATTACAGGATGGACTCAACCGCGCCTATCAGGATGCAGAAATAGGCGAAATGATGCAACAAAATATGCGCTTGCTAGATGTTCATCATATTGCCGAACTCAATCCACAAACTGAGAGTGCCGATGTGGTGTATTTAGATCCAATGTATCCACACAAGCAAAAATCAGCTCTAGTCAAAAAAGAAATGCGTGTGTTCCAACATTTGGTTGGTGCCGATTTGGATGCCGATGAGCTCTTGACACCTGCGTTACAATTAGCCCGTAAACGCGTGGTGGTAAAACGTCCTGATTATGCAGAATTTTTAGCGCAAAAAGCGCCCCATGTCAGTCGTGAAACCAAAAACCACCGCTTTGATATTTATATGGGAGAAGCGCAATGCTAAAAGAAAGTGCCGTTGTGATGAGCTATGATCCGGAAACAGGTCTTGCTAAAGTGAAATGTCAATCACAAAGCGCCTGTGGAGCTTGTTCAGCTAGAGAAGCCTGTGGAACAGCTTCCCTTTCTGAACTTAACGGAAAGCGAGGCGAGCATATCTTCACGCTAGAAACCATTACGCCACTGCGCACAGGTCAAATGGTAGAAATCGGTCTAGAAGAAAAATCCATGTTATTTTCAGCATTGTTAATGTATATCGTGCCGCTTTTTACTTTATTGATTGCAACATTGCTTTCTAGCTATATCAGTGAAAATGAGCTCATCCGTGCGATTTTAATCTTTATTTTGACCGCACTTTCCTTTGTGATGGTTAA
>CAJLFU010000027.1 GCA_905205995.1 uncultured Haemophilus sp.
AAATTACAAGCGGAATTACAACGCACAATTCAACTCATCGGGAAAGATCTGCGTCGCGTAGGCTTTCGAGCCGCAAACCAAAAACTCATTGAAGATAATCTGGTTTTATTCGAATTAGACGAAAAGGGCACAGCAATAACCATTGCTCAAGCAGACAATGCACCATCAAATAGTTGTGCCTTATTTTTTTATGATTTGAATAGTAATGGTTGTATTGGTGAAAAATACACAAAAAATACCTGCGTAAATGGCGTTAAAAATGTGGCAAAAAATATCGAAAAGGAGCTATTTGGTTACAAACTTAACGGTAAAATGATCGAAACCAAACAAACCTATAAAAATGCGGTAAATGCAGATTGTCGCTCAGCAGAGTGTCAGCGTGCTTTAACGCAATCTACTTGTAACGCGGGTGGTGGATGGACAGATTTATTGGATGAAAAAGAGTTTGAGATTTCTCAATTACGTTTTGATTGGTTAAAGGCAGGGAAAGGGATTGAAATCAAACTCGCGGGAAATCTTACAACACATAAGCATATTCAATATGAAACTTCGCTTGTGGTGCCTTTATTAAATCAAGAAGAATGATCATGAAAAAAGGGATTGTGACACTAACGGCACTGATTTTACTTTCGGGATTATTGGCATTGATCTTATTATTTGATGAACAGATCTTTGCATTTTTTCGAGCTCAAATGAGTCAGCGAAAATATTACGTAGAACAAAGCCTGGCGTTACAGAAAATCAGTCAGCAGCAACAAACGCACATTTGCCAAAACTTGCCTTTAACTGGTTCAGAAAAAGTGAAACAGGTCTTTTTCGAGTCTAATGGGGCAGAGGATAAAGTGGCCTATTCTGTTTGGTGTAAACGTGCAGAGTTATTTAAGAAATCGCCCACAAAAGGCATTAATGAAAATATGCTGCGAGATTTTATTTCCAGCGAAAAACAGGCTGATTTTCAACCGCACTTTGTGAAAGTCGATACGACTTTAACTGCTCAAAAAACACCACAAGTGTATTGGATAACGCAAAGCCAATTAGAAATTAAAGGGAATGTGAGTGGTATTCTGCTAGCAGAAGGAAATTTAACCTTAACCGGTAAAGGACGAATAAGCGGTGCAGTGATTACAGGTGGTTCACTTAATTTCGAGGGAGATGTGACGGTGGCTTACGGTAAAGCCGTGGTGACAAAACTCGTACAAGAATATAGCCAATGGCGTTTGGTGGATAAAAGTTGGAGTGATTTAAGTGCGCAAGAGCAAAGTGAATAAAGGCATGTCGTTAATGTCACTTTTATTAGCCTTATCGATTTTCAGCGGGTTATTTTTGATTTTTAACCGATGGACGGCTGAGCAACGGAAAAGTGCGGTCAGCGTTTTTCAAGAATTTCAGGCGATTCAAATTGCTGAAAATCAGACTCAACGTCAGTTTTTAGGCTTGTCTTGTGAAAATAGCGTACAACAAAATGGCATTCAATTTGCAATTCAATGCAGTCATCATCAGGTGAATATACGCTATCCTCAAGGTGAATTTTTATTGAAAAGCGAGTAAAATAACGCATTGTTTTTGCTTTCAAAAGGGCGTTACTTTGTTCGTTACTTATTATTCAAACCAACCGGAAATTCAAAAGGATATTTTAGTTTCGCTGTTGGAAAATTTACCGCAACATGATCCGTTTCAATCTGACATTGTGTTGGTGCAAAGTCCAGGTATGGCACAATGGTTACAAATGGAAATTGCTAAAAAACGCGGCGTTGCAGCGAATTTCCAATTCCCCATGCCTTCCAGTTTTATTTGGAAACTTTACGCCGATAATTTGCCGAATGTTTCCACGCAAAACCCTTTTGAAAAAGATTCAACGTTATGGCGATTAATGCGATTAATCCCCACCTTTTTACAGCAAAAAGAATTTGAACCGTTAAAAAAATATTTAGCGTCTTCACCAGCATCAGAACAGCAAAAACTTTATCAATTAAGCCTAAAAGTTGCCGATTTATTTGACCAATATCTCGTCTATCGTCCCGAATGGATTGCCGCATGGGAAGAAAATAACGATGAAAAGATCTTGGATCAAATTAATCAGCAAAAGCAGGAGCTTTCGGCATTAAATCCTACCTTTCTTTCTCAAATTAAAGGCAATATTCACTGGCAGGGAATTTTATGGCGAGCCTTGGTGGATGATGTTCAACATGATTTTGGTGGAAAAGCAAAGCATCGTGCAGCACTCAATCAACAATTTTTAGCATTATGCCGTGATCCCAATGCGATGCTCAACTTACCAGAACGTATTTTTATTTTTGGTATTCCGGCATTGCCAACGGTTTATCTCAATATTTTCCAAGGTATTTCAGCTAAAACAGACGTACATTTATTTTTCAATAATCCATGCCAAGAATATTGGGGCGACTTGCGAGATCTGAGTAAATCCTATTTATTAGAAAGACAGCGTTTCGTGCAAGAAAGCGACAATGTGAAGCCTTTAATTTCAGCCGAGCAAGTGTCATGGGAACCTGCTGACCTTGATTACACCAATCAACAAGAAGAATTGTTCAGCGGAAATCCGCTTTTAGCCTCTTGGGGAAAAATGGGACGAGATTTTCTCTATCAATTAGTGCGAGATGAGGAAAATATTCAAGCTATTTCCCGTGATTACTATGCAGAACTTCCCGAAAAAACGTTGTTAGGGCAGATCCAAAATCAAATTTTGACGTTAAGTCATGGTGCATTAAATGTAGAGAAAAATGACCGCTCTTTGGTCGTGAAATCTTGCCATAGCGCGATGCGAGAAGTTGAAGTGCTGCATGATTATTTGTTGGATTTATTCAATCAAAATCAGCATAAGCCAAAAGAAGAACAGATTACACCAAAAGATGTGGTGGTCATGGTGGCCGATGTTAACCAATATACGCCTTATATTCAGGCTGTCTTTGGTGCGAATAGTGCGGACACACCCGTTATTCCGTTCTCAATTTCAGACAGTAAATTGTCTGAAAGTGATGTGATCGTGTCGAGCTATCTTTCCCTGTTAAATTTAAGAGAAAGTCAGTTTGGCGCGGAAGAAGTACTGGCTTTATTGGATATTCCGGCTATCCGTGAGCGTTTTAATATTGCCCTTGCAGATCTCGAGCAAATCCGTGAATGGGTGAAAGAGTCGGGTATTCGCTTTGGTTTAGAAAAACAGCAGAATACACTGAATTTTAACGCCTGGCAGGCTGGACTTGAACGTATGACTTTAGGCTATGCGATGCGTGAAGAACAAGGCGTTTGGCAAGACAGTCTTGGACTTGATAGTAGCTATGGATTGAAAGGACAGTTAGTCGGTGCGGTGAATCAATTTTTTACGGCCTTAAATAAATGGCATCAAGATTTGCAAAAGGCACACAGCATTGAAAAATGGCGTGAAAAATTGACCGCACTTTTGACGGATTTCTTTGTGCAAAATGAAGAAACTGCGGATACCTTATTTTATATTCAAGATTGTATCAATGCCTTTGCCGATGATTTGCAGACCGTCAATTTTGAAGAAACCTTGCAAGCGGATGTCATTGCGGAAGTGATGTCTGCATGTTTAGAAGAAACACCAAATAGCCTTCGCTTCTTAGCGGGGAAAGTGAATTTCTGCACGCTTTTACCAATGCGTTCTATTCCTTTCAAAGTGGTGTGTTTGCTTGGGATGAATGAGGCAGATTACCCACGCAGTCATACACCAAATAGTTTTGACTTGATGCAATATCATCATCAAAAAGGCGATCGTGTTCGTCGAGATGATGATCGTTACTTATTCCTTGAAGCCTTGCTGGCCGCAAGATCTCATTTTTATGTGAGTTATGTGGGTTGTTCAATTATTGATAATCAACCCAAAGAGCCTTCAGTATTGGTGAGCCAGTTAATTGATTATATTAATCATTATTCAGACAATGGCTTGAGAATTGAACAACATCCAATGACGGCGTTTAGCCCAAGTAATTTCCAAAATGAAGGGAAAATTAACCGCTCTTTTGCAAAAAAATGGCTACCGATTGCGCAATTCCAAGAAAGAAAATGTCATGAATTTGTTGTGCCGATGGCAGAAAATCAAGAGCCAATAACGGAAATTGAACTCGATCGTTTTGTGAGTTTTGTTGAAAATCCAGTGAAATTCTTTTTTGAAAAGCAGCTTGGCGTATATTTCCGAGATGAAGATGATCGCATTGAAGAAAGTGAAAACTTCACGTTAAATGGTTTGGATCATTATCGCATTAGTAATGCGTTATTGCATTTAGAGGAAGCGCAATTTAACGATTATTTCGCCAAACAGCGAGTAAAAGGCATCATGCCACGCGGCGAGTTTGCGGAAGTCTGTGCACAATCTATTCGTGCTGATGTATTGGCTTTTAAAGAGAAAATTAAGGATTATTCTTCACCCCACAGTGAGAGTGTCGATTTTGTGGTGGAAACGGCACAAGGCAATATCCGCTTATTTGGCTATATGGAGCCATTATTTGGTGATGAAAATCAAATAATTGAATGGCGATTTGCAAAATATAAAGAGCGTTATCGTATTCGCCCATGGCTTTATTATCTCATTCAACTGGCGACAAAAGAGAATGCACTGCCACCACGCATTATCGCTAAAGATAAGGATTTAACATTAAAAACAATAGAAAAATCAACTGCACTTGAGAAACTGAAAATGTATGTAGAGGCTTATTTACAAAGCCAGCAACAAATTCAGCTCATTCCAACGGAAAATATCGCGAAGTTTATTGAAAAAGATGAAAGTGCGGTCAATTTTGACAATGTTTTGACGAATATCGAATCTCTTGCGAAAGATGATAGCTATGGCTATGGAAAAGCTGATCCTTATTGGGCGAGGGTATTGGGTCAAACAGAACAATTTAAATCGCAGGATGGTCTCTTGCAGTTGGTGAAACAAACCACCTCCTGGTTTGGAGAAATGTTGTCTTAAAGCGGATCTTCAGATCGAAAAGATCCTGGATTTTTGATAAGATAATGGCTTAAGAATCATTTTGAAAAGGATCTAAAATGCGTTGTCCGTTTTGTTCAACTGAAGAAACTAAGGTGATTGACAGCCGTTTGGTTTCTGATGGGTATCAAGTGCGTCGTCGTCGGGAATGCGGGAATTGTCATGAACGCTTTACCACCTTTGAAACGGCCGAATTAGTGGTGCCAAAAATTATTAAAAATGATGGGTCACGCGAGCCGTTTAATGAAGATAAATTGCGTAGCGGTATTCAACATGCGTTAGAAAAACGCCCTGTAAGTTCGGATGATGTGGAAAAAGCCATCAGCCATATTATTATCCAATTACGTGCGACGGGTGAGCGCGAAGTGCCAAGTCATCTCGTAGGTAAATTAGCCATGAATGAGTTGAAAGAATTAGATAAAGTGGCGTATATCCGTTTTGCGTCTGTTTATTTGAGCTTTGATAATATCAATGAATTCACCAAAGAAATTGAAAGCTTAAAGGATTAGTATGAGTGACACCTTTTCCCCTGATGATGTGAAATTTATGCAATTGGCTCTTGAGCTTGCGGCAAAAGGGCAGTACACCACCGCGCCGAATCCATCCGTAGGATGTGTGTTAGTTAAGAACGGTGAAATTGTCGGGAAAGGGTTTCATTTTAAAGCCGGTCAGCCTCATGCAGAGCGAATGGCGTTGGCCGATGCCGGTGAGAAAGCGAAAGGTGCAACTGCTTATGTGACGCTTGAACCTTGTTCTCATTATGGACGTACACCGCCTTGTGCATTAGGTTTAATTGAAGCGGGGGTCAGTCGAGTTGTCGCAGCCATGGCCGATCCTAATCCTCAAGTGGCGGGCAAGGGCTTAAAAATGTTAGCCGATGCAGGCATACCAAGTGCGGTCAATTTATTGAATGAACAAGCTGAAGCCTTAAATAAAGGTTTTCTCAAACGTATGCGAACCGGTAAGCCTTATGTGCAGCTAAAATTAGCCATGAGTTTAGATGGCCGAACAGCCATGGCGAGCGGTGAAAGCAAGTGGATCACTGATGAAGCAGCTCGTGCGGATGTACAAAAAATGCGAGCCAAAGCGACCGCACTTTTATCAACTAGTGCCACCGTGTTAGCCGATGATCCAAGTTTGAATGTGCGTTGGAATCAATTCCCCGATGATCTAAAAGCGGAATATGCTGAAGATACTGTGCGTCAGCCTATTCGCATAATCTTAGATTCTAAAAATCGAGTTCAACCAAGCCATCAATTATTCCATACCCATTCGCCAGTTTGGCTTGTGGGTTCAATTCCACGGGATATGTCTGTATTCCCTGATTTCTGTGAGCAAATGTTACTGCCAGAAAACTATGATTTTGATCTATTGATGACAGAATTAGGCAAGAGACAAGTGAATTCCATTTGGGTAGAAGCGGGCGCTAATTTAGCGGGTAGCTTGATTGAACAACATGCTATAGATGAATTAATCATTTATGTCGCCCCGAAACTCTTGGGAGATAACGCTCGAGGATTATGCCAACTCCCGCATTTGGAAAAACTTGCGGATGCCCCATTGTGGCAATTGCAAGAATGTGAAAGAATTGGGGATGATTTAAAGCTCAGTTATTTACCTAACTTATTAATAAAAGAATAAAAAATGTTTAAAAAACTTTTCCATTCCGCCCTTTGGGGGCTTGCTGCGGCAGGTGTTATTTTATTTGCCGTTCCTAAGCTCAATAACAGCAGCCTTTTCTCTGCTGATGATATCGTTTCGTTTAATAGTGCCGTGAGAATTGCTTCGCCTGCCGTGGTAAATGTGTATAACCGATCTTTTTCTTCTGCCAGCATTAATGATAGCGATCAATTACAGGTAAATAACTTAGGTTCTGGCGTGATTATGACCAAAGACGGTTATATCCTCACCAATAAACACGTTATCCAAAATGCTGATCAAATTGTGGTGGCACTGCAAAACGGCAATATTTATGAAGCGAATTTAATCGGTTCGGATAATTTAACGGATCTTGCGGTATTAAAAATCAAAGCAACCAATCTTTCTACCATTCCACAAAATAAAGAACGCCAAGTACGAGTTGGTGATATTGCACTGGCTATTGGTAACCCGTATAACCTCGGTCAAAGTGTTTCTCAAGGGATTATCAGTGCGGTAGGGCGTAGTGCCGTAGGGGATTCTTTAGGTCGTCAAAACTTTATTCAAACAGATGCGTCGATTAACCGCGGTAACTCTGGTGGCGCGTTGATTAACTCAGCAGGCGAATTAGTAGGGATCAGCACGTTAAGTATTGGTAAAACAGCCAATGAAATTGCAGAAGGGTTAAATTTTGCGATTCCAATTAGTATCGCTAATGATGTGTTATATAAAATTATTCGCGATGGACGCGTGATTCGTGGTTATTTTGGGGTACAAAGTGAAATTACCGCTAATTCAAATGGTGGTATCGTGATTACAGGCGTGACCGCCAATAGCCCTGCAGCGAAAGCGGGCATCCAAGTAGGTGATGTGATTTTACGTTTAAATAAACAAGATAACCTGTCTATTCGTGAAATGATGCAAATTATCAGTGATACTAAACCGAATACTGAAGTCATCGTTACCATTTCTCGCTTAGGTAAAGTGATTGATCTCCCTGTGATTATTGAAGAGTTCCCGTCTAATTAAGGATATATTGTGGAAGTTAAAACCAGTCACTTTTTTGCCTGTTTAGATCGTCTTCGCTTAATTCAGCGTTGGTCATTGATGCGCAATATTGAAAAGGAAAACTTAGCGGAGCATAGTCTGCAAGTTGCCTTTGTGGCACAAGCTTTAGCGATTATTAAAAATCAATTTTTTGGTGGGGAAGTGAATCCTGAGCGTATTGCGGTGATGGCGATGTATCATGATACCTCTGAAATTTTCACCGGTGATTTACCAACCCCAATTAAGTATTTCAATTCTGAAATCACGCATGCTTATAAAGATATTGAAGCAGCTGCAGAATTGCATTTAATTAGTTTGCTCCCTACTGAATTGCAAGAGAGTTTTGCTCCATATTTAGATAGTGAGCAATTTAGTCCAGAAGAAAAGCATTTAGTAAAACAAGCGGATTTGATTTGTGCGTATATTAAAGCTCAATTTGAATTAGAGCATGGTAACCATGAATTTAAAACAGCCAAAAAACGTTTAGAAAATCTAATGGAACAATGGCACAGTCAAGAAATGGATTATTTTTTACAGGTCTTTTTGCCAAGTTTTGGGCGATCGATTGATGAGATTGCGTTGTAAGCGAAAATAAAAAAGTGCGGTTAATTTTAACCGCACTTTTTGTTTCTGATATTACTTCAATGTCGCTAAAATGATCTGTTCAGGATCCACGTGTAACCAGACTTCTTGTCCCACTTTCCAACCATCTTTGCTATGAATACTCGCACAAAATTCAATTGAGCTATCTTTTACTTGCAGAATCGCTTCTTCATTCTGCATTGAAAGAATTGTTGCTTGGAAAAGGTTATTTTTTTCTTCTAATGGGGTAGCACTAATTTTTACCCAAGGGGCTTTAAACATGACCATCACTTCTTTTTCAGTTATCAGTCTGAGGCGCTCAGCACTGCGCATTGTGATTGAAACATGTAATGGATGAGGCAAATCCTGAATATTTACTGCAACAATGCAGCGGGAGTCCACAATATGTTGGCTTGCCACCTTACCGAAAAATTGATTGCGCGCGCTACTTTGTAAGGAGAATTTTGCCGTTGCTGAAAGTAGACTGTTTAGCGGGATCGTCTCATCTTGCAGAATATGAAAGGCATGCTCTTGTGTTTGTTCGAGCAAATCATAAAGCTGCAGCAAACGTTCTGCGTAAGTAGTTAATGATGTACCGCCCCCATTTTTTCCACCGATATTACGTTCTAAAAGCGGTTTTGGACTGATTTTATTCATTGCTTCAAGGTGATCCCAAGCACTTTTATAGCTTACTTTGGCGTTTTTGGCTGCTTGGTTGATTGAGCCACATTCTTTAATTTCTTTTAAGAGGCGAACACGTTTTGGATCAATAAATAATTCTTGATGAAGTTTGATCGTTAGTAAAATTTCAGTTTGTTTCATCATATCCTCCTAATACACAATTCTGTTTATTTTACTTGATCTTTAAGTTTTTCTGTATGCTTATTTAAAAATTCAAGTTATAATTTACCGTAGTATATTTTTTTATATATAGTTTCATTTATATAGGAGATAAATAATGAAATTAACTAAATTTGCAACCGCACTTTTAATGGCGGGTATGGGTGTATCTTTTGCTGCATCAGCAAAAGTGACTGTGTTTGCTGCAGCTTCAATGACTGATGCGTTAAAACAAATTGCGGATCAATATCAAACTGAAAAGCCAAATAATACCGTGGTTTTCTCTTTTGCTTCTTCTTCCACCCTTGCAAAACAGGTTGAAGAAGGTGCACCTGCAGACTTATTTATTTCAGCTAGCAACAAATGGATGAAATATTTATCAGATAAGAATCTCACTGTAAAAGAAACTGAAAAAGTATTAGCAGGCAATGAATTAGTATTAATTGCGCCGGCTAAAAGTGCTGTTAATTCAGTGGATATTGCCAAAGGTGAATGGATCAAAGGCTTAAAAGACAGCTATTTATCCGTAGGTGATCCTGCGCACGTTCCTGCAGGACAATATGCAGAAGAATCATTAACCAAATTGAATTTATGGGATCAAGTTAAAGATAAATTAGCGCGTGCGAAAGACGTACGTGGTGCATTAGCCTTAGTTGAACGTGCTGAAGCCCCTTATGGTATTGTGTATAGCACCGATGCGAAAGTGAGTAAAGACGTGAAAGCAGTAGGTGTATTCCCGAAAGACAGTTATAAACCGGTTGAATATCCCGTTGCGATTTTAAAAGATCATGACAATGCTGATACCCGTGATTTCCTTAATTACTTAGAATCGAGCGCAGCGAAAAAAATATTTGTTGAATATGGTTTCTCTGTGAAATAATGAGTCAGACTTTATAAAGAAAGGACAGGCAACTGTCCTTTTTATTATCTCTAAAGAAATTCAGTCATATCGACATATACACAAGGAAATATTTTGCTCTCTTGGTTTCAATTAAGCCCGATGGAATGGGATGCGATTCACTTAAGCATGAGTGTCGCATTGAGTTCTATGCTTTGGAGTTTACCCTTCGCAATTTTTATTGCTTGGTTACTGGCTCGTAAGGAATTTTACGGTAAGTCTTTGATTACAGGAATTATTCATCTGCCCTTGGTATTGCCGCCGGTGGTAATCGGTTATTTATTATTAGTTGCCATGGGGCGTAATGGCTTTATTGGCAAGTATTTATATCAATGGTTTGGTTTATCCTTCGGCTTTAGCTGGAAGGGGGCGGTATTAGCTTCAGCGGTGGTGGCATTTCCATTGGTCGTGCGAGCGATTCGTCTTTCCTTAGAAAGCATTGATTTTAAATTAGAGCAAGCAGCACAAACGCTTGGCGCTTCGACTTGGCGAGTCTTTTTTACAATCACGCTACCTCTTTCTCTCCCAGGTGTATTGGCGGGTTTAGTATTAGGTTTTGCACGTTCTTTAGGGGAGTTTGGTGCGACTATTACTTTCGTTTCCAATATTGCGGGGGAGACCCAAACCATTCCTTTAGCGATGTATTCGTTTATCCAAACACCTGGCGCAGAAGCACAAACTGCACGACTTTGCTTGTTTGCAGTGATCCTTTCATTAATTTCTTTATTGCTTTCCGAAGCATTGAGCAAACGGATGCAGAAAAAATTGGGGCAGGGCGATGCTACACATTAATGTACAACAACAATTAGGTCGCCTGACCTTACGTGCAGATCTGCAATTGCCAACTCAAGGTGTGACAGCTATTTTTGGTTTGTCAGGTTCGGGTAAAACTTCATTGATTAACTTGGTGAGTGGTTTAACTCATCCCGATCAAGGATTTATTCGTTTAAATGACCGCACTTTGGTGGACGTAGAGAACGGTGAGAATCTTCCCGTACATCAGCGTAAAATAGGCTATGTATTCCAAGATGCCCGTTTATTTCCGCATTACAACGTCAAAGGCAATTTACGTTATGGCATGAAGAATGTCAGCCGTGAAGACTTTGACTATATCGTTCAGCTACTTGGTATTGAATCCTTACTCAAACGCTATCCTCTGACTTTATCGGGTGGTGAAAAACAACGAGTGGCGATTGGGAGAGCCTTATTAACAGATCCTGATATTTTGTTAATGGATGAACCGCTTTCAGCTTTAGATGTACCTCGCAAACGTGAGCTTATGCAATATCTGGAAAGTCTATCCAAAGAAATTAATGTGCCGATTTTATATGTGACGCACAGTTTGGACGAATTATTACGTTTGGCCGATCGCGTTGTGCTGATGGAAAACGGCAAAGTGAAAGCCTATGACACCTTAGAAAATGTGTGGAACAGTCCGTTATTTGCCCCTTGGAAAGGCGAATCGGAACAGAGTAGTGTGTTGGCGTTGCCAGTATATTTACATAATCCAATCTATAAAATGACCGCACTTTCTTTGGGCGAACAACAGCTTTGGATCAACGAAGTGCATCATCAAGCGAATGAAAAAGTACGCGTCTGTATTTATAGTTCCGATGTGTCACTCACTCTTAGCAAGCCAGAGCAAACGAGCATTCGTAATATCTTACGAGGGCAAATTGTACAAATCGTTCCGCAAGAGAATCGCATTGACATTGCGGTGTTGGTGGAAGGGCATAAAGTTTGGGCAAGTATCAGTAAATGGGCGTTTAATGAATTGCATTTCGCTCAAGGCATGGATGTTTATGTGCAAATAAAAGCCATTTCTGTCGTGTAAAATCATTGCTTATAAAATAAAAGTGCGGTCAATTTCAAAATAGTTTTAAAATTGACCGCACTTTCTGTTTAGGATTACTTACCTAAATTATCAAAGAATTTCTTCACTCCGTCTAAAAAGCTTGAAGATTTCGGGCTATGAGATTTTTGCCCTTTCAAACTTTCTTCCAGTTTTTCTAATAATTCTTTTTGTTCTTTATTTAAGTTCACCGGTGTTTCAATCACTACTCGACAAATGAGATCGCCTGCGTAGCCAGTACGTGTAGAGCTTACTCCTTTACCACGCATACGGAAGAGTTTGCCTGTTTGGGTTTCAGCAGGGATTTTGAGTTTCACTTTACCGTCTAAGGTTGGAACTTCAATTTCACCCCCTAACGCTGCCATTGAGAAACTAATTGGCACTTCGCAGTAGAGGTTATTTCCATCACGTTCAAAGATATGATGTTCTTTAACGTGAATAACTACATATAAATCACCTGCTGGAGCACCATTTTCACCTGCTGCGCCTTCACCGCTTAAACGTAATTGGTTGCCGGTATCCACACCTGCAGGGATTTTAACGGAAAGATTTTTCTTCTTGTGAACACGACCTTCGCCATGGCAGCTTTTACATGGTTTTTCAATTTTCTTACCAGAACCATGACAAGTAGGACAAATCGCTTCAGTCACGAAGAAGCCTTGTTGGCGACGAACAC
The DNA here is from genome assembly GCA_905205995.1 of uncultured Haemophilus sp. Taxonomy (GTDB): domain Bacteria; phylum Pseudomonadota; class Gammaproteobacteria; order Enterobacterales; family Pasteurellaceae; genus Haemophilus_D. The sequence goes on from CAJLFU010000027.1 coordinate 12,497, forward strand.
GACCAGAACCATGACAGCTTGGACATGTCTCAACTTTTGATCCTTTTTCTGCACCAGTACCATCACAGCTATCACAGTGAGCAAGCGTATTAATTTGGATATCTTTGGTTGTACCTTTTACGGCTTCTTCTAACGTAATTTGGATGTCATAGCGTAAATCTTCACCGCGTACTACACGCTGACGACCGCGTCCGCTACCGCCGAAGATATCACCGAACATATCTCCAAAAATGTCACCGAAATCAGCACCGCTGAATCCGCCACTGAAGCCACCGCCTCCCATACCACCTTGTTCAAAGGCTGCGTGACCGTATTGATCGTAAGCCGCACGCTTTTCTTTATCACCTAAAATTTCATAGGCTTCTTGGATTTCTTTAAATTTTTCTTCTTTGGCTTTATCACCTTTGGTTCTATCAGGGTGATATTGCATGGCGAGCTTTTTGTAAGCACGTTTAATTGCTTTTTCATCTGCGCCACGTTCAACACCAAGAACGTCGTAATAATCTTTCTTTGCCATAATGTTTTCGTTTTCCGTTTAAAAATATAAATTTAAAAAATTTTATTTTGTTATTGTATGGTATTGCGTTAACAACATACCTAAGAATAAAAATAATGTCGAAGTCAGAAATATCAAGGGTAAATTCGTTAATTTATGACTTATTTTGCTGCTGCAAATGCTTGCTCTAAGTCAGCTAAAATATCTTGAATATTTTCAATACCGCAAGAAAGGCGAATAAGTCCTGCAGAAATTCCCGCTTTTTCTAATTCAGCTTCACTTAATTGGCGATGCGTTGAAGTTGCTGGATGTAACGCACAAGTACGAATATCAGCTACGTGTACTTCACGTGAGGTCATTTGTAATGCGTTTAACCATTTTGCCGCTGTTTCTTTGTCACCTTTAATCTCAAAGGAAATGACACCACACAAACCGTTCGGTAAGTATTTTTGTTTGAGCGCGTAATCTGGAGAGCTCGATAAGCCTGGGTAATTCACTTTAGCGACTTGCGGGTGTTTTTCTAAAAACTCTGCTACAGCCTGTGCATTTTCATCATGACGTTGCATGCGAAGCGCAAGGGTTTCCATGCCTACATTCAATAAGAAACTATTTTGTGGGGCAGGAGTAGCACCTAAATCACGCATTAATTGCACACGTGCTTTGACAATATAAGCTGCAGGACCAAAGGCTTCTGTATAAACTAAACCGTGATAAGTTTGGTCTGGTGTGCTTAGTTGCGGATATTTACCGTTATTCCAATTAAAGTTACCACCGTCTGTAATTGCACCACCAAGGGCAATAGCATGACCATCTAAATATTTAGATGTACTGTGAATGACTACATTCGCGCCAAATTCGATTGGGCGACAAAAATAGGGCGTTGCAAAGGTGTTATCAACTAATAATGGTGCCTCTGCAGCTTTTGCTAAGGTAGCAAATTTTTCAATATCTAATACTCGTAAAGCAGGGTTAGCAATAGTTTCAGCAAAAACCGCTTTTGTATTTGGACGAATCGATTTTTTGAGTTCTTCAAGCGGTAAGTCTTGATCCACAAAACTCACTTCAATGCCCATTTTTTTGAATGTATGGGTAAATAAATTGTAAGTACCGCCATACACATAAGAAGAGGAAATAAAATGATCACCGGCTTCTAAAATATTCAACATCGCATAGAAAACCGCAGATTGACCAGAAGCAGTACACATTGTGGCTATGCCACCTTCAAGTGCCGTAATTTTTTCTTCTGCAGCATTGGTTGTTGGGTTTGCTAGGCGAGTATAGAAATAACCAGCCGCTTGTAAATCAAATAACTTGCCAATTTCTTCTGCAGAATCGTAGGTATAGGTCGTGCTTTGCACGATAGGTTGAACACGTGGCTCACCGTTTTTAGGGCGATAGCCCGCATGGAGGCATTTCGTTTCGAATTTCATTGTTTTTCTTTTAGTTGTGTTTGTATAGAGGTAAAGTGCGGTCATTTTTTATCATGTTTTTCGACACTTTGAATTTTTAATAGAGAAATTAACAATATTAATTTTACCTAATTGTTAGGCAGATCAGTTAGGTTATTGCTCCTACTCATTTATTTTTCCTGACGTCACTTTTTTAAATAAAGTCAGGAAAAATTGTGGTTGATGAATACACCAAAAGGGCGTATTGCTACGCCCTTCGATTTTGGTTCAAGTGAAATTATTTGTTATCTTTCACTTCTTCAAACTCTGCATCAACAACATCATCATTTGGTTTGCTGTTGCTTTGAGCTTGTTGTGCATCAGCTTGTGGTTGAGCTGCTTGAGCAAGTTTTTGAGCAACTTCTGCAAGCGCTTGAAGTTTAGCTTCGATTGCTGCTTTATCTTCGCCTTTCGCTGCAGTTTCTAAATCGCTTAATGCGCTTTCAATTGCTGCACGATCTTCAGCTGGAACTTTATCACCGGCTTCTTCTAATTGTTTACGTGTAGCGTGTACAAGATGATCCGCTTGGTTGCGAGCTTGTACTAATTCTTCAAATTTACGGTCTGCTTCAGCGTTTGCTTCAGCATCACGAACCATTTGTTGAATTTCTTCATCACTTAAACCAGAAGAGGCTTTGATGGTGATTTGTTGTTCTTTACCCGTACCTTTATCTTTCGCAGAAACGTGGATAATACCGTCAGCGTCGATATCGAAGGTTACTTCAATTTGTGGCATACCGCGTGGAGCAGGGTTGATGCCTTCAAGGTTGAATTGACCTAAAGATTTATTCGCTGATGCTTGTTTACGTTCACCTTGTAACACGTGAATGGTTACTGCACTTTGGTTATCTTCTGCTGTTGAGAACACTTGCGATTTCTTAGTTGGAATCGTCGTGTTTTTCTCAATTAAGGTAGTCATTACACCACCCATGGTTTCGATACCTAAAGATAATGGCGTTACGTCTAATAATAATACGTCAGTTACATCACCGGCTAATACACCACCTTGAACTGCTGCACCAACTGCAACGGCTTCGTCTGGGTTCACGTCTTTACGAGGTGCTTTACCGAAGAACTCTTCTACTTTTTGTTGTACTAATGGCATACGGGTTTGACCGCCCACTAGGATTACATCATCAATTTGTGATGGACTTAAGCCAGCATCGCTTAATGCAACTTTTACAGGTTCAAGTGATTTTGCCACTAAATCTTCTACTAAAGATTCTAACTTAGCACGAGTTAATTTAATGTTTAAGTGTTTAGGACCTGTAGCATCTGCAGTGATGTAAGGTAAGTTCACATCAGTTTGTTGTGCAGAAGAAAGTTCAATTTTCGCTTTTTCACCAGCTTCTTTTAAACGTTGCATTGCAAGTGGGTCGTTACGTAAATCCACGCCTTGTTCTTTTTTGAACTCATCTACTAAGTAGTTGATTACACGGTTATCGAAGTCTTCACCACCTAAGTGAGTATCACCGTTGGTTGCCAATACTTCAAATGTTTTTTCGCCACCTACTTCATCAATTTCGATGATAGATAAGTCGAATGTACCACCACCTAAGTCATATACGGCGATAGTTTTGTTGCCTTGACCTTTATCTAAACCGTAAGCTAATGCTGCAGCTGTAGGTTCGTTGATAATACGTTTAACTTCTAAGCCTGCGATACGACCTGCATCTTTTGTAGCTTGACGTTGCGCATCATTAAAGTATGCTGGAACTGTAATTACTGCTTCAGTCACTGGCTCACCCAAGAAATCTTCTGCAGTTTTCTTCATTTTTTTCAATACTTCTGCAGAGATTTGTGGAGGTGCAAGTTTGTCACCTTTTACATTTACCCATGCATCACCGTTGTCTGCTTTGATGATTTCAAATGGCATAATGTCGATATCACGTTTTACTTCAGCATCGTCAAAACGACGACCGATTAAACGTTTAATCGCGAATAATGTATTTTTCGGGTTGGTCACTGCTTGGCGTTTTGCCGGTTGACCTACTAAAATTTCATTATCATTTGTATAAGCAATAATTGACGGAGTAGTGCGATCACCTTCTGCGTTTTCAATTACGCGTGGTTTATCACCATCCATTACTGCCACACAAGAGTTTGTTGTACCTAAGTCAATACCAATAATTTTTCCCATTTTGTTACTCCTAATTAAATTTTAAATTCGTTGTAAATTGTTACGATGAATAAGATGTGGATACTTTTCCGCATTTCAAGAGGCAAGATTTAAATTTTTTCTTCCTTTTAAAGTGCGGTCATTTCCGTTCTTGTTTCATAAAATAAGTCCAGCTGAACAAAGTTCAAGGGGGAAATATAAAATTATTTTGAAAAAATAAGAAAAAATTTGTGTTTTGTGGTAAATTGCTGACAATTTTAATCATCTATTAATTTAACAAAGGAATCGAAATGAAAAAATCAGTCGTAGCATTAGGTGTGATTGTGGCTCTCGGTGCGGTAGGTGTCGGTGGGGCTTGGTTTACCGGGGAAAAAGCACAAACTGAATATTTACGCCAAATTGAATTAGCAAATAAACAAGCTCAAGCTTTAGGCTTATCTGATTCATTTAAAGTTGTTTATCAAAATAAACAGTTTGAACGTGGTTTCTTTACCTCTCAAGTAGAAGATGAAGTAGTTATTTCTTTACCTAAAGAAGGGAAAGTATTCACTATTCCCCTTTCAACGAAACTTTATCATGGCCCATTTCCGCTTAATCAGCTAGAAAAATTCAACTTTGTTCCAACTATGTTTTCAGCACAAGGTGTGATTGGTAAAAATGAAACAACCCAACCTTTATTTGATTTACTTAAATCAGATAAGCCAGTTCAATATCAAGCCTCTACTAGCTATAGCTTAGCAACAAAAGGTAAAGTTGAATTAGCTGCTGGGGAAGTGACAGATCCAAATTCTCCACAAAATAAATTAGCTTGGTCAAATATCAATATAGGTTTTGATGTTGATAAAGATCGTGCGGGTAAATATGATCTGGTTTCAGATGAAATAAGCTTCAATTCAAACTTTGATAATATTGAAATAGAAGAGAGCAAAGATGTTGTTATGCCCAAATCAGTAACAATGAAAATGAAAGGCTTGAAATTTGAAACCTCATTCAACCCAACCAAGTGGGCTTATATTTATACGGGAAAAAGCGTTTCTTCAGCTGAAAGTATCGAAATGACTAACACTAATTCTTTAGACGATACGGTTTCTATTATTTACAAGGGTACTAAAGCAACATCTGATATTTCACTTAATGGTGATTTTTTGAATCTTAAAGGTGAAAATACGGTAGACTCGATAGTTATTGATGGGAAGGATTTTGGAAAACTAACTAACAATAGCGAATTAAACCATATTGAAGCAAATGCAGCTAATGCATTGATTGAAGCATTTTTCACTGCTTTCAAATCAGTCAGTGATGATGAAAATGCTAATCAGGAAATGGTCTCTGAAATTTTAAGCTCATGGGTTGAAAATCATGGTATGGCTATTTTTAATAATCAACCTCAATTTAAACTAAACCCAATGTCAATTTCAAATAGCCAGGGTAAAGTCTCATTAGATTTAAATGTGGCGTTAGCGAAAGATCCGAAATTTGATTTAATGGCGGGGAGTTTATATAAACAGTTTACAGATTTTGCAGTGAATATTCATGTGGATAAAGCAGCTGCAGAAAAACTTATGACACAATTAGATCCAGAAGCAGATAAAGCGTTGATTAAAGCACAAATTGAAGAGCAAGCTAAACAAGCTGCAGCACAAAATATTGTGGTGAATAATGATAAAAATGTGACGCTTAACTTAGTGCTTGAAAAGGGCGAACTCAAACTTAATGGTCAAGTGATTCCTGAAGAGCAAGTTCAAGGCGTGTTATTTATGTTAATGATGAGTGCAGCAGCGCAAGGTCAGTAATTAATGATTAAATAATGAGAAAGGAGATAAAGTAATTTATCTCCTTTTTATTTGGTTAATTTAAACGCGCCTTTAAATACCCGTCATAATCAGGGATATCAATATTGATTTCTTGCTCAAATAAGCTTGATGTTAAAAGAAAATCAGCGGTGCTTTGATTAATCGCCACCGGAATATTCCAAACGGTTGCAATACGCATTAAGGCTTTTACATCGGGATCATGTGGCGCGGCATTCATCGGATCCCAAAAGAAAATCATCATATCAATTTTTTTCTCGGCAATCAGTCCGCCAAGTTGTTGATCACCACCCATCGGGCCACTTAATAGCGAGGCTATTTCAAGTCCCGTTTCTCTAGACAATAGATGGCCAGTTGTACCTGTTGCATAAAGTTGATGGGGAGCGAGTGCATCTTTGTGTTTCTTTACCCAATTGAGCAGGTTTTGTTTGCAGCTATCATGTGCAACGAGCGCTATTCGTTTATGAGAAAAGATCGGGCGAGTTGTAGTATTCATGTTTTATCCTCTATAAAGCTAAAAAAGTATGCGAGCACTTTAGAACAAAGTGGGTATTGAATGCAATATGTGAGGTATTCTTTTAGCTAACTTAAGAAAATCCTCCTAAAATGACCGCTCTTTTAATCAGAAGTGTGGAAATAACTGGAAGAAAACCACGAGAACAGTCAAAATCTACTATCTTTCTTGCAAAAAATCTTCTAAAATTTACAAGATTTGTTAAATGTTTGTAACATTGATTAACAAGCTTGATTTTCGTGTTTGGTCATGACCAAACTTCATTTTCACTCAGTAAAATAAGGAAAGACTATGTCAGATACCTTAGTAAACGATATTGACCCAATTGAAACACAGGATTGGTTGTCAGCTGTTGATTCATTAATTCGTGCAGAAGGCGCAGAGCGTGCGCATTACATTATCAATCAGGTGATTGATCAGGCACGTAATGGTGGCGTGAACATTGCAAAAGGTGGCGTAACAACCCCTTATGTTAATACCATCCCACTTTCTGAACAGCCAGCATACCCAGGTGATAAAGCTATTGAGCGTCGTATTCGTAGTGCTGTACGTTGGAATGCGATCATGGCGGTATTGCGTGGTCAGAAAAAAGATCTTGAATTAGGTGGTCACATTTCAACTTATCAATCTGCAGCAAGCATGTATGAAGTTTGTTTTAACCACTTCTTCAAAGCGGCGACTGATAAAAACGGCGGTGACTTAGTCTTCTTCCAAGGCCACGCAGCACCAGGTATGTATGCTCGTGCATTTGTTGAAGGTCGTATTACTGAAGAACAAATGAATAATTTCCGTCAGGAATGTGAACCAGGCAAAGGTCTTTCTTCTTACCCTCACCCGAAATTAATGCCTGAATTCTGGCAATTCTCGACAGTATCTATGGGTTTAGGCCCTGTAAATGCGATCCGTACTGCTCGTTTCTTAAAATACTTAGATAACCGTGGTTTAAAAGACACCAAAGATCAAAAAGTGTATGCTTTCCTTGGTGACGGTGAGATGGATGAAATCGAAGCAAAAGGTGATTTAACATTCGCAGCACGTGAAGGCTTAGATAACTTAATCTTTGTTGTAAGCTGTAACTTGCAACGTTTAGATGGTCCTGTAACGGGTAACGGCAAAATCGTTCAAGAATTAGAAGGTTTATTTGCTGGTGCCGGTTGGGAAGTGATCAAAGTTATGTGGGGTTCTAACTGGGATAAATTATTCGCTAAAGATACTTCCGGTAAACTAACCCAATTAATGATGGAAGTAGTTGACGGTGACTATTTAACCTTCAAATCTAAGAATGGTGCATACGTTCGTGAACACTTCTTCGGTCGTTACCCAGAAACCGCTGCATTAGTAGCAGACATGACAGATGATGAAATCTGGGCATTAAGACGTGGTGGTCACGATTCAGAAAAACTTTATGCGGCATTCCATAAAGCGCAAACTGCAGGTAAACCTGTTGTGATTTTAGCGCATATGGTTAAAGGTTATAAAATTCCTGAAGCAGAAAGTAAAAACACTGCGCACCAATCTAAAAAAATGTCTCTTGAAAGCTTAAAATCTTTCCGTGATCATTTCCAATTAGATATTAAAGATGAAGATATTCCTAACTATCCATACATCACTTTCCCAGAAGGTTCGGAAGAGTACAATTATCTTCACGGCAGACGTAAAGCGTTAAATGGTTATTTACCAAAACGTTTACCAAAATTCACCACTGAATTTAAAGTGCCAGCATTAGAAGAGTTTGCCCCATTATTGGAAGCTCAAGCTCGTCCAATTTCAACTACAATGGCATTTGTACGTTTCTTAAATACCTTATTGAAAGATAAAAACATTGGTCAACAAATTGTGCCAATTGTCGCTGACGAAGCGCGTACTTTCGGTATGGAAGGTTTATTCCGTCAAATCGGTATTTACAACCCACATGGTCAAAACTATGTGCCTTCTGACCGTGATTTAGTGGCGTACTACCGTGAAGCGAAAGATGGTCAAGTATTACAAGAAGGTATCAATGAATTAGGTGCGGCATCATCTTGGTTAGCTGCAGCGAACTCATACTCTGTAAATAACCTTCCGATGATTCCATTCTTCATTTACTACTCAATGTTTGGTTTCCAACGTGTGGGTGACTTAATGTGGGCAGCGGGTGACCAATTAGCTCGTGGTTTCATGATCGGTGGTACTTCTGGCCGTACAACATTAAATGGTGAAGGTTTACAACACGAAGATGGTCACAGCCATATTCAATCTCTTGTTATTCCTAACTGTGTGTCTTATGACCCTGCTTATGTTTATGAAGTGGCAGTTATCCTACAAGACGGTATCAACCGTATGTACGGTGAAAAACAAGAAGATGTGTTCTACTACATCACCACATTAAACGAAACTTACGAACAACCAGCAATGCCAAAAGGTGCAGAAGAAGGTATTCGTAAAGGTATTTATAAATTTGAAACCGTTGAAGCGAAAGGCAACAAAGGTCATGTTCAATTATTAGGTTCAGGTGCAATCTTCCGTCACGTTCGTGAAGCGGCACAAATCCTTGCAAATGAATATGGCGTAAGCTCAGATGTATATAGCGTGCCTTCATTCACTGAAGTCGCTCGTGAAGGTGCGGATGCAGTACGTTGGAACATGTTACACCCAACTGAAAAAGCACGCGTACCTTACATCGCACAAGTAATGAACGATGCACCAGCGGTTGCAGCAACTGACTACATGAAATTGTTTGCAGAACAAGTTCGTGCATTCATCCCTGCACAAAGCTATCACGTATTAGGTACCGATGGTTTCGGTCGTTCAGATAGCCGTGAAAACTTACGTGAACACTTCGAAGTGGATGCGCGTTATGTTGTGGTTGCAGCATTACATGAACTTGCAAAACAAGGCAAATTTGATGCGAAAGTGGTCGCTGATGCTATCGCGAAATTTGGTTTAAAAACTGAAATTTTAAATCCGCTTTACGCTTAATAAAAACATCCTGTGTGTGAGAGCACACAGGAGCATCTACAAATAAAGTGCGGTTGATTTTAACTGCGTTTTTTAAAGGTAAGATAACATGTCAAAACAAATTCAAATTCCTGATATCGGTAGTGATGAAGTTACCGTAACAGAAGTGATGGTGAAAGTAGGTGATACCATTACCGCAGATCAAAGCATTATTAATGTTGAAGGTGATAAAGCTTCAATGGAAGTACCAGCACCAGAAGCTGGTGTGGTAAAAGAAGTATTAGTAAAAGTGGGTGATAAAGTCACAACTGGCACACCAATGCTTGTTTTAGAGTCAGCGGATGCGGCAGCGCCTGCTCCAGCTGCAGCAGCACCTGCGTCAGCAGCCGCCCCAGCAGCTGCAAGTGTAGTTGAAGTCAATGTACCAGATATCGGTTCAGACGAAGTAAACGTGACTGATATTATGGTGAAAGTAGGCGATACCGTTGAAGTAGACCAATCAATCATCAATGTTGAAGGTGATAAAGCGTCAATGGAAGTGCCTGCTCCTGTTGCTGGCGTAGTAAAAGAAATTTTAATCAATGTGGGCGATAAAGTTGTTACTGGCAAATTAATCATGAAATTTGAAGTGGCGGGAGCCGCACCAGCCGCAGCGCCAGCTCAACAAGCTTCGGCACCTGCAGTAGCACCAACAGCTTCAGCCATTAAAGAAGTGAATGTACCAGATATCGGTGGTGATGAAGTTAACGTAACTGAAATCATGGTTGCAGTTGGCGACAGCGTTTCTGAAGAGCAATCTTTAATTACCGTTGAAGGCGATAAGGCCTCGATGGAAGTGCCAGCTCCATTCGCGGGTGTGGTAAAAGAAATTTTAGTGAAATCAGGTGATAAAGTTTCAACTGGTTCATTAATTATGAAGTTTGAAGTGGCTGGTGCAGTACCTGCGCCTGCAGCAGCTCCTGCAGTGGCAGCTCCAGCGCCTCAAGCAGCACCTGCAGCAGCGCCGGCAGCACAATCAGGTAATGTATCTGGTTTAAGCCAAGAACAAGTTGTAGCAAGCGCAGGTTATGCACACGCAACACCGGTGATTCGTCGCTTAGCGCGTGAATACGGTATTAACCTTGATCGCGTAAAAGGTACGGGTCGTAAAGGTCGTGTTGTGAAAGAAGATATCCAAGCTTACGTGAAAAACGCTGTTAAAGCATTTGAAACAGGCACTGTATCTTCTGCTGCAGCGGGTAATGGTGTGGCAAATGGTGCAGGCTTAGGCTTATTACCATGGCCGAAAGTTGACTTCAGTAAATTTGGTGAAGTAGAAGAAGTTGAATTAAGCCGTATCAACAAAATCTCTGGTGCGAACTTACATCGTAACTGGGTAATGATTCCACATGTTACTCACTTCGATCGCACAGATATCACCGATTTAGAAGCATTCCGTAAAGAACAGAACAAGATTGTTGAAAAACAAAAATTGGATGTAAAAATTACACCAGTTGTGTTCATTATGAAAGCGGTAGCGAAAGCATTAGAAGCATTCCCTCGCTTCAATAGCTCTATCTCTGAAGACGGTCAAAAATTAACACTTAAAAAATACATCAACATTGGTGTAGCGGTAGATACACCAAACGGTCTCGTTGTACCTGTATTTAAAAACGTGAACAAAAAAGGTATTATCGAACTTTCTCGTGAATTAATGGAAATCTCCAAAAAAGCACGTGACGGTAAACTTTCAGGTTCTGATATGCAAGGTGGTTGTTTCACCATTTCAAGCTTAGGCGGTATTGGTACAACTCACTTTACACCAATTGTAAATGCACCTGAAGTGGCAATCTTAGGTGTGTCTAAATCAGAAATGCAACCGGTATGGAATGGTAAAGAATTTGAGCCACGCTTAATGCTTCCATTATCATTATCTTTCGACCACCGTGTGATCGATGGTGCTGATGGTGCTCGTTTCTTAAGCTATATCAATGGCGTATTAGCTGACTTACGTCGCTTAGTGATGTAATTAACGCGGTAAGATGTGAGTGATTAGGCTCACATCTTACAGAAAGGATCGCAAAGTGCGGTCAAAAATTTGAACGTTTTTACGAGGTAAAAATGAGTAAAGAAATTAAAACCCAAGTTGTGGTACTTGGTGCTGGTCCTGCAGGTTATTCAGCGGCATTCCGTTGTGCGGACTTAGGTTTAGAAACAGTACTTGTTGAACGTTATTCAACATTAGGTGGGGTATGTTTAAACGTAGGTTGTATCCCTTCTAAAGCATTACTTCACGTAGCGAAAGTAATTGAAGAAGCGAAACATGCAAGCAAAAATGGTGTGTATTTTGCCGAGCCTCGCATTGATTTAGATGAAGTGCGTGCAGGTAAAGAAGCGGTTGTGGCGAAATTAACCGGTGGTCTTGCAGGTATGGCTAAACAACGTAAAGTAACCGTTGTTGAAGGGTTAGCGGCGTTTACCGATCCACACACATTAGTGGCTCGTGATCGTGATGGTAAACCAACCACAATTAAATTTGATAATGCGATTATCGCAGCGGGTTCTCGCCCAATTCAATTACCATTTATTCCACATGAGGATCCACGCGTTTGGGATTCAACGGATGCACTTAAATTAAAAGAAGTACCGAAAAAACTCTTAATCATGGGCGGTGGTATCATCGGTTTAGAGATGGGCACTGTGTATGATGCATTAGGTTCTGAAGTTGAAGTGGTTGAAATGTTTGACCAAGTAATTCCTGCGGCAGATAAAGATGTGGTAGGTATTTATACCAAACAAGTTGAGAAAAAATTCAAGTTAATGCTTGAAACTAAAGTAACTGCAGTTGAAGCAAAAGATGATGGTATCTATGTTTCAATGGAAGGCAAAGCATGCAACGATACTAAACGTTATGATGCAGTATTAGTTGCAATTGGTCGTACGCCAAATGGTAAATTGATCGATGCAGGTAAAGCAGGTGTTGAAGTGGATGAGCGTGGTTTCATTCATGTTGATAAACAAATGCGCACTAATGTGCCTCATATCTTTGCAATCGGTGATATCGTTGGCCAACCAATGTTAGCACATAAAGGTGTTCACGAAGGTCACGTTGCGGCAGAAGTGATCGCAGGGAAAAAACATTACTTCGATCCAAAAGTCATTCCTTCTATTGCTTATACTGAACCAGAAGTGGCTTGGGTAGGTAAAACTGAGAAAGAATGTAAACAAGAAGGCTTAAACTACGAAGTGGCTAAATTCCCTTGGGCTGCTTCAGGTCGTGCGATTGCTTCAGAATGTGCTGAAGGTATGACTAAATTGATCTTCGATAAAGATACTCATCGTGTACTTGGTGGGGCAATCGTTGGATCTAACGGTGGTGAATTATTAGGTGAAATTGGTCTAGCGATCGAAATGGGTTGTGATGCAGAAGATATCGCATTAACCATTCATGCTCACCCAACACTTCACGAATCTGTTGGTCTTGCAGCTGAAGTGTTTGAAGGTTCAATTACTGACCTTCCAAACGCAAAAGCGAAGAAAAAATAATTGATTAAAATCTTCCATAAAGGCTACTCGAATGAGTAGCCTTTATTTTTTGAGAGATAACTCACAAAATTGCATAAAAATTCAATAAAAACTGGCGGTCAAAATGACTTTTTGATAAAATCCGACCAGTTTTATTTTTATATTTTTTTATTATTTAAAAGCTATGTTAAAGAAGATTTTGATTATTGTAGGATTGGCCGTGTTGACAACAGCCTGTTCTAATGGCTCTAGGCAGGCTCATAATGGAGTAATTACAGAGAGCGATGATGCGGAGCTAACGGGTTTAATTGCAGGTTTAGATGGGAAACAAGGTGGACTTCACTCTAAATTAAGAACAAACCGTCCTAAATCTGGTTTAATTGGTGATAAAGCACTTGCTCAAGTTTATAACGAATGGGGTGGTACACGTTATAGAATGGGCGGAAGCACAAAACGTGGTATTGACTGTTCTGCATTTATGCAAACCGCTTTCCTTGATGCTTATGGTGTGGAACTTCCTCGCACAACTTCAGAACAACGCTATTTAGGTCGTCAAATCCAAAAACATGAATTACGTAAAGGCGATTTAGTGTTCTTCCGTCGAAATAACCATGTAGGCGTTTATATTGGTAACAACCAATTTATGCATGCAAGTTCAAGCCAAGGTGTAACAATTAGTTCATTAGATGAAGATTACTGGGCTAGAACTTACACACAATCACGTCGCGTGATGTAATAACAATTTTTATTTCAAAAAAAGTGCGGTTAATTTTAACCGCACTTTTTCTTTACGTAGATTATCTATTTATTGGCTTAAGCCGCAAATTTCATTAAATCTCTTCTTGGTTTCATTTGGTGGATGGTATTTGTTATTGTTCCAACCAATGGTAGGCTTGTCCATTGTGTTGTTTTAATATTCTCCACTTTAGAATCTA
>CAJLFU010000028.1 GCA_905205995.1 uncultured Haemophilus sp.
GGTTCATTGACGAACCTAACCCTTTTTTTATGTCTGAATTTTAAGATTAGGAGCAAAAATTGGCAACATTAGAACAAAAATTGCAAGAGATGCTTCAAGGTGCAGTAGAAGACTTAGGCTGCGAACTTTGGGGGATTGAATGCCAACGTGCAGGTCGTTTTATGACCGTGCGTTTATTCATTGATAAAGAAGGTGGCGTAGGCGTTGATGATTGTGCTGATGTAAGTCGTCAAGTGAGCGCAATTTTAGATGTGGAAGATCCTATTGCGGATAAGTATAACCTAGAAGTGTCATCACCAGGTCTCGATCGCCCATTATTTACGCTTGAACAATTCCAACGTTATGTGGGCGAGGATATCGCCGTGCATTTACGTATTCCAGTTTTAGATCGTCGTAAATGGCAAGGTAAGTTGGAAAAAATTGAAAATGACATGTTGACACTTATTGTTGATGGTCAGGAACAAATTCTTATTTTTGGCAATATTCAAAAAGCCAATGTAATCGCAAAGTTTTAAAGGAGAAAAAGGAAAATGAGTAAAGAGATTTTGTTAGCTGCTGAAGCAGTATCTAACGAGAAATTATTACCACGTGAAAAGATTTTTGAAGCATTAGAAAGTGCGATTGCGCTTTCAACGAAGAAAAAATATGACTATGAAACCGATATTCGTGTATCTATCAACCCTAAAACAGGTGAGTTTGATACATTCCGTCGTTGGTTGGTTGTTGATGAAGTTAAAGTGCCAACCAAAGAAATGACATTAGAAGCGGCACAATTTGAAGACCCTAATATTCAACTCGGTGATTATGTTGAAGATCAAATTGAGTCTATCGCATTTGACCGTATTGCAATGCAAACCGCTCGCCAAGTTATCAGCACTAAAATTCGTGAAGCTGAACGTGCAAAAGTGGTTGAGCAATTCCGTTCTGAAGAAGGCAAAATTGTTACAGGTACGGTGAAAAAAGTAAATCGTGAAAGCATTATTTTAGATTTAGGCAATAAAGCTGAAGCCGTAATTATGCGTGAAGATATGCTTCCACGTGAAAACTTCCGTCCTGGCGATCGTGTACGTGGTGTGCTTTATAAAGTGAATCCAGAAAGCAAAACAGCACAACTATTCGTAACTCGTGCAAAACCTGAAATGTTAATCGAGTTATTCCGTATTGAAGTACCAGAAATCGGCGAAGAAATGCTTGAAATTCGAGGTGCCGCACGTGATCCAGGTTCTCGTGCAAAAATTGCGGTGAAATCAAATGATAAACGTATTGACCCAGTGGGTGCATGTGTAGGTATGCGTGGTGCACGCGTTCAAGCGATTACCAATGAGTTAGGTGGCGAACGTGTGGATATCGTACTGTGGGATGATAATCCGGCACAGTATGTGATCAATGCAATGGCACCAGCTGATGTAACATCAATCATTGTGGATGAAGATAATCACTCAATGGATATTGCTGTAAATGCAGATAATTTAGCACAAGCAATTGGTCGTAACGGTCAAAATGTACGTTTAGCGACACAATTAACTGGTTGGACATTAAACGTAATGACTACCGAACAATTAAATGAAAAACATCAAGCAGAAGATACCAAAGTATTAAATTTATTCATGGATAAATTAGGTCTTGATGAAGAGTTTGCTCAAATCTTAGTAGATGAAGGCTTTACTTCTTTAGAAGAGGTAGCTTATGTTCCTGTGAGTGAACTGACTGCAATTGATGGTTTAGAAGATGAAGATCTTATCGAAGAGTTACAAGGTCGTGCAAAAGATGCAATTACTGCAGCTGCTGCAGCAGAAGAAGAAGCCTTGAAAAAAGCGAATATCGAAGATCGTTTATTAAATCTTGAAGGCATGAATCGTCATATTGCTTTTAAATTAGCTGAAAAACAAATTACTACACTTGAAGAACTTGCGGAGCAAGGTGTAGATGATTTAGCTGATATTGAAGAATTAACCGCAGAGCAAGCCGCTGACTTTATTATGGCTGCTCGTAATATTTGCTGGTTTAGCGAAGAGTAAGGAGTTTAATAATGACTGAAGATGTAAAAAATGCGGATGCGAATGCACCGAAAAAACTAAGTATTCAACGCAGAACAAAAACAACCGTAAGCAGCGCAACTGCTGGCGGTAAAGCAAAAGCGGTACAAGTTGAAGTACGTAAAAAACGTACCGTACCAACAGATGCCGCTAAAAAAGCGGAAGAAGCAGCAAAATTAAAAGCACAGCAAGAAGCTGACGCGGCTGCAAAGAAAGCGGCTGAAGAAAAAGCGCGTTTAGCTGCAGAAAAAGCAGCAGCTGAAAAGGCGAAAGCAGAAAAAGCTCAAGCGGAAAAAGCTGCTAACCCAGCACAAAGTGCGGTTGAAAATAAACCTAAATCGGTTGATCCAGAAAAAGAAAAACGTAAAGCGGAAGAAGCTGAACTTCGTCGTAAAGCGGAAGAACTTGCTCGCCAAAAAGCAGAAGAGCAAGCGCGTAAAGCAGCTGAAGAAGCTAAACGTTATGCTGAGTCTGACTCTTCAAGTAATGATAGTTCATCAGAAGATTACACGGATTATAACTTAAGCTCTCGTTATGCTTTAGAAGCAGAAGACGAAGAAGAACGTCGTAAAGAAAATCGTGGTCGTGGCAAAAATAAAGTAGCTAAAGCGAAAAAAGAACGCGATGACGTGAAAGGCACTAAAAATGAGCGCGAATCTAACCGTAAAAATCAAAAAGACGGTAAATTCGGTAAAGGTAAAAATGGTAAGAAAGGTGCCGCATTGCAGCAAGCTTTCACAAAACCTGTTCAGGTTGTGAAACAAGATGTTGTTATTGGTGAAACGATTACTGTTGCAGAATTAGCGAATAAAATGGCAACCAAAGCGACTGAAATCATCAAAGCAATGATGAAGATGGGCGAAATGGTAACCATTAACCAAGTGCTTGACCAAGAAACAGCGCAATTAGTGGCTGAAGAATTAGGTCACAAAGTGATTCTTCGCAATGAAAATGAACTTGAAGAAGAAGTATTAGGCGATCGCGATGTTAATGCTGAAAAAGTAACTCGTGCACCGGTTGTGACCATTATGGGTCACGTTGACCATGGTAAAACTTCATTGCTTGACTACATTCGTAAAGCGAAAGTTGCTGCTGGTGAGGCGGGTGGTATTACTCAGCACATTGGTGCGTACCACGTTGAAATGGACGACGGTAAAATGATTACCTTCTTAGATACTCCAGGACACGCCGCGTTTACCTCAATGCGTGCACGTGGTGCGAAAGTAACGGATATCGTAGTTCTTGTCGTGGCTGCAGATGATGGTGTGATGCCTCAAACCATTGAAGCGATTCAACACGCGAAAGCAGCGGGTGCGCCTTTAGTGGTTGCAGTGAACAAAATTGATAAACCAGAAGCTAATCCGGATCGCGTAGAGCAAGAATTACTTCAACACGAAGTGATTTCTGAGAAATTCGGTGGTGATGTGCAATTTGTGCCTGTTTCTGCGAAGAAAGGTATGGGTATCGATGATTTATTAGATGCTATCTTACTTCAATCAGAAGTACTTGAATTAACGGCTGTAAAAGACGGTATGGCAAGCGGTGTTGTTATTGAATCTTACCTTGATAAAGGTCGTGGTCCAGTTGCAACCATTCTTGTTCAATCTGGTACATTACGTAAAGGTGATATCGTACTTTGTGGTTTTGAATATGGCCGAGTTCGTGCAATGCGCGATGAAAACGGTAAAGAAATCGATGAAGCAGGTCCATCTATCCCTGTTGAGGTACTAGGTCTTTCTGGCGTACCTGCAGCGGGTGATGAAGCAACCGTAGTGCGTGATGAGAAAAAAGCACGTGAAGTAGCATTGCATCGTCAAGGTAAGTTCCGTGAAGTGAAACTTGCTCGTCAGCAAAAAGCTAAACTTGAAAATATGTTTAGCAATATGACTGAAGGTGATGTGGCTGAACTGAACATCATCGTGAAAGCGGACGTACAGGGTTCTGTGGAAGCGATTATTCAATCGTTACAAGATCTTTCTACTGATGAAGTGAAAGTGAAAGTAGTGGGCTCTGGTGTAGGTGGTATTTCTGAAACTGATGCAACCTTAGCTGCGGCGTCTAATGCGATTATAGTCGGCTTTAACGTACGTGCGGATGCTTCTGCTCGCCGTATTATCGAAGCAGAAAATATTGACCTTCGTTATTACTCGATCATTTATGAACTATTAAATGATGTGAAAGCAGCGATGAGTGGTATGTTACAACCTGAATTCAAACAAGAAATCATCGGCTTGGCTGAAGTGCGTGATGTGTTCAAACATCCGAAATTTGGTGCAATCGCGGGTTGTATGGTGACCGAGGGTGTAGTAAAACGTAACAATCCAATTCGCGTATTACGTGATAACGTGGTAATCTTTGAAGGTGAATTGGAATCTCTCCGTCGCTTTAAAGATGACGTTGCTGAAGTCCGTAATGGTATGGAATGTGGTATCGGCGTTAAAAACTACAATGACGTAAAAGTCGGCGACCAAATCGAAGTGTTTGAAGTCGTTGAAATTAAACGTTCAATCTAATTGATAAAAAGAGCGGTCAAAATTCAACGTATTTTTGACCGCTTTTTAATAAGAGAAATATTATGGCAAGAGAATTTAAACGCAGCGATCGTGTTGCACAAGAATTACAAAAAGAAATCGCCATCATTTTACAACGGGAAGTAAAAGATCCCCGTATTGGCATGGTAACCGTGTCAGATGTGGAAGTATCAAGCGATTTAGCTTATGCAAAAGTGTTTGTCACATTTTTGTTTGATCATGATGAAGTGGCGATTGCACAAGGCATGAAAGGGTTAGAAAAAGCGGCACCTTATATTCGTTCATTAGTGGGTAAAGCAATGCGCTTACGCATTGTGCCAGAAATTCGTTTCTTCTACGATCAATCCTTAGTTGAAGGGATGCGTATGTCTAATTTAGTGACAAACGTAGTACGTGAAGACGAGAAAAAACACATTGAGGAAAATGACTAATGTCGAGACCTCGCAAGCGTGGACGTGATATTGATGGTGTATTTTTATTAGATAAGCCACAAGGCATGTCGTCTAATGACATTATGCAAAAAGTTAAACGCGTATTCCAAGCGAATAAAGCAGGGCATACTGGTGCGCTCGATCCATTAGCAACCGGTATGCTGCCCATTTGTTTAGGTGAAGCGACAAAGTTTTCTCAGTTTTTGTTAGATGCGGATAAACGCTATGTAGTCACAGCAAAATTAGGTGAACGTACAGATACCTCTGATGCAGAAGGACAAGTGGTCGAAACGCGCCCTGTCAATGTGGAAACATCACAAATTTTGACCGCACTTGAACAATTTCGTGGTGATATTTTGCAAGTGCCGACCATGTTTTCTGCATTAAAGCATAATGGGAAACCGTTGTATGAGTATGCTCGCGCAGGCATTACCGTAGAACGTGAAGCTCGTCCTATCACGATTTTTGAGCTAAAGTTTATCGAGTATCAAGCACCTTTTCTAACCTTAGAAGTGCATTGTTCGAAAGGAACCTATATCCGTACATTAGTGGATGATTTAGGTGAGGTGTTAGGTTGTGGCGCTCATGTGACAGTGTTACGTCGAACTGCGGTTGCGGATTATCCAACAGAAAAGATGATGGCATGGGATGCTTTGCAAGCGCTTGCAGAGCAAGGTGATCTTGCACAACTTGATCAACATCTTTTACCGACAGATACAGCGGTCAGTAAATTACCCGCATTATATCTAAATGCCGAGCAAAGTAAAGCTATCGGCTTTGGACAACGAGTCAAATTTGCTAATGAAGCAAAATTACATGGTCAAGTGCGGTTATTTTCTGACGAGAATATCTTTTTAGGTGTAGCACTTGTAGATGATAACAATGTGATTCGTCCACAACGCTTAATTACGCAATCTCTCTAACTATTTGCCTTTCTTTTTTAATTCCAGTAATCTCACCTGTAACCTTTTAATTGCAATCTATGTAAATAAGATATTACAGGTGAATTATGGATGCCCTTAACCATTTACGTCAGGAAATTGATGCGCTCGATAGTGAACTGATTCAACTTTTTGCTAAACGCCTCGAACTGGTGACCCAAGTAGGCGAAGTAAAGCACGAAAAGGGGTTGCCGATTTATGCGCCAGAGCGTGAATTAACCATGTTACAAGCTCGCCGAGAAGAAGCGGCTAAAGCGGGGATTTCTCCACAGCTTATTGAAGATGTGCTACGTCGTTTCATGCGTGAATCTTATTCCAATGAAAATCAATTTGGTTTTAAAACCCTGAATCCAGCCATCAACAAAATTGTTATCGTCGGCGGTTATGGAAAAATGGGGCAGTTATTTGCCCGCTATTTACGAGCTTCTGGCTATCCAATTTCTATTTTAGATCGTGATGATTGGGATGTAGCAGAACGCATTTTAACGAATGCGGATGTCGTCATTGTTTCAGTACCGATTGATCACACGTTAGAAACAATAGAACGTTTAAAAACCTATTTAACGGAAAATATGCTACTGGCGGATCTCACCTCTGTAAAACGTGTTCCATTAGCTAAAATGTTAGACGTGCATAAAGGGGCAGTGGTTGGGCTACATCCAATGTTTGGTCCCGATATTGCAAGCATGGCAAAACAAGTGGTTGTGTGTTGTGATGGGCGCTTTAGTGAGCGTTATGAATGGTTGCTAGAGCAAATTCAAATCTGGGGTGCAAAAATTTATCAAATTGATGCTGCAGAGCATGATCACAATATGACGTACATTCAAGCATTGCGTCACTTTTCCACCTTCGCGAATGGTCTGCATCTTTCTAAACGGCCTGTCAATTTAAGCAATTTATTGGCGCTATCTTCCCCGATTTATCGTTTGGAATTAGCCATGATTGGTCGTCTATTTGCCCAAGATGCGGCACTTTATGCGGATATTATTATGGATAAGCCTGAAAATTTAGACGTGATTGAAAGCTTGAAGCAAACGTATGAAGAAGCGTTACAATTTTTTGAAAAAGGCGATCGCCAAGGGTTTATTGATGCTTTCCATCAAGTGAGAGAATGGTTTGGGGAATATTCAGACCAATTTTTACATGAAAGTCGTCAGTTATTACAACAGGCTCATGATTTACGACATGTATAAAGCAAAAAGTGCGATTGATTTTCACCGCACTTTTGTTTTGTGATTTATTGTCTTGCCAAGCGTAAATTTTGCGGAATTTCCTCAAAGTTCGAACGGAATGGATTAATATCCAATCCACCACGGCGCGTATAACGCGCATAGACGGTGAGTTTTTTCGGTTTGGCGTAATGCATCAAGTCACAGAAAATGCGCTCGACACATTGCTCGTGAAACTCATTATGTTGACGGAAAGACACAATGTAGCGGAGAAGTTTTTCGCGATCGATTTGTTTACCCACATAATGAATTTGCACGGTTCCCCAATCAGGCTGACTGGTGATAAGACAGTTAGATTTCAATAAATGGCTAACTAAGGTTTCTTCCATCACATTATCTGATGTACAATTTTGCAAAATATCCGAATTAAATTCATAACTGTTGATTTCGATATTCTGATCATCAATGCAATCTCCCGTTAAAGTATCAATACTTTGTTCTTGATAGTGGGATAATGGATGTAAACGTACCTTGACCTCGCCTTGGGCACAAGCACTTAGATCTTCTCGCATAGTACGTTCTACGCTAGCAAAATCAGCAAATTTACTTTGGTTAAAGCTGTTTAAATAGAGTTTAAAGCTTTTCGATTCAATTAAATTTTCACTGCGATAATCAATTTCCACATCGGCAATAGCCACTTGTGGCAAACCTTTTGGATTCAACCAAGAAATTTCATAGGCTGTCCAAATATCGGCCCCTTGGGTAAAAGGCTGTTGTTCAGTAATGCCTAATCCATCACGATTGAGTTTACGAGGCACAGGTTGTAACAAAGTGCGGTCATAATTCGCAGAATATTCTGTTACTTGGCCGAGTTTTAAAGATTGAAGACTTTTATCTTGATAGTTCATTTGTTTTCCTAAATGACGAAAGCATTATAAAAAGTTCCACGACACATTCGAGACTAATCGACATTGGTCGCATTTAAAGTAAATCACATCAAATAGTGGCGCGTTTAATGCCCAATCGCCACCACATTGCGGGCAACAGCGTTGCTGTTCCGATTCTAAAGAATGCCCACCGACACGGTATAAATAATAATAGGTCGGTGTGCCACTTTCTTTTTCAATTTCAGCAGCAAGGTAGCGTCCATGCTTGCTGAGCGTGCTATTAAGCTCGGAGATTTCGCTTAACGATTCTTTTTCTAAAGCTGAACCATTCATTTGCAGCTGATCGCAAGCCTGCCAATTTTCCTGCCACTTAATCAAATCTTGGCTTAAGTGCGGTTGATTTTTTAGCTGTTTATAGAGTGGAATTGGAGAAAAATCATCTCCGCTATGCAATGGCGAGCAAGATTGCAAATGTGTAGTGTAGAGAATCTGCCATGCTGGTTGGCTACATTCTGCGGTGCTATCTGCATTTAAATCATCAGCAATAATTTGAAAACCTTGAAAATTTAAACCGCACTTTTCAGCATTTTCCATCGCCTGATTCACAGATTGATTATTGTTTTCGGGTAAAAGGCTATCTTGCTCCGGGCAAATGACGCGCATCGCAAAACCTTGTTCTCCCTCTTCTTCCGTTAAATAAAGCGGGATTTCACGTCCGATAATTTGCCCGTTATAACGCCATTGGTCGATGACAGCATTGAGCAAACGGCTTTGTAGGCCAATATCATTTTCTAAGGCGGTCAATTTAAAAAAGGGTTCGATCAGATACATAATTACAGATTGTGCAAGATTTCTTCGATTTGTTTTAAACCGTTTAAGCGGGTTTCACTTAAGCGAGAGGCAATACCGAGCTCATCAAAAAATTGACGAATATTAAATTGTTGTAATTGGTTGCTGGTTTGGTCATTGATATTTTGCAACAACAACCATAACAAACCATTCATAATGCGTGCTTCGCTGTAAGCTTGAAATTGAAACGTGCCGTCATTTTGTGGAATGGTCTTAAACCAAAGCCCTGCTTCGCAGCCTTGAATCGATTGCATTTGAGCCAATTCATCTGGAGAAGGTTGAGGAAGATGTTTACCGGCTTGAATAATGAAACGGTAACGTTCTTCCCAATTTTTTGCCTGTTTAATTTTTTCTAGCATGCTAATAACTCTAAGGATTTATCTAATGCCGCAAAGAAAGCATCCACATCTTGCGGACTATTGTAAGGCGCAAAAGAAAGTCTTAATGTAGTACGCTCACCAAGGCGGACTAAGTAAGGTTGTGCGCAATGCTCACCAACGCGCAATGCAATTTTTTGTTCACTTAATAGGGTGGCAAGATCTGAAGATGCAATCTCATCAAAAACAAAACATACTACAGAACTTGGCTGCGGCGAATTGAATAAGCGACAATTTGGATAGTTTTTTAACCGCACTTTACTTTGTTCAGCAAGCTCAACAGCATGCGCCTCGGCTGCTTGAAAATCCCATTTTTTGAGCCAATCTAACACCGCACCAAAACCAATCACGCCCGCAATATTTGGTGTGCCGGCTTCTAATCGATAAGGCAAATCGGCAAAGGTAATACATTCATGGGATACGCGCTCAATCATTTTTCCACCGTAAAAAAGCGGTTGTAATAGGGAAAGCGAGCTCAATTTTCCGCTTAATATGCCAATGCCGTTTGGTCCATAAATTTTGTGTGCAGAAAAGGCGATAAAATCCGCATCTAATGCCTGTAAATCAATCTGTATATGACTAATAGCCTGAGCGGCATCCACTAAAACGAGCGCATTGCTATGTTGACGGATTACTCGAATTAAATGCTGGATATGTTGTTCTGTTCCCGTTACGTTGGAAACAAAATTGAGAGCCACTAATTTGGTTTTTTCATTTAAGGCTGCAATCAAGGCATTTTCATCAATTAACCAATTATCCAAAATAGGTAGCACTTGAATTTTCGCTCCGCCTTTTTTCGCTGTTTCATGCCAAGTAACAAAATTAGCATGATGGTCCGCTTGGCTAATTAAAATCTCGTCATCTGCATGTAAAGAGGGGAGTAAACCGTTGGCAACCAAATTAATGCTATGAGTCGTCCCAGAAGTCCAAATTACCGCTTTTTCATCTTCCGCATTAATTAAGGTTTTAACTAAGTGACGAGCATTTTCGTATTGTGCTGTTTGTGCCGCTTCATACTGACTACGATGCACTGAGCCTGCCGATTGATAAAAAGTACTCGTCACATCAATTAATGCTTGAGGTTTTAGTGCTGTCGCTGCATTATCCAAATAAATCACGGCATTTGGCGATTTAAAATAAGGGAATTCATTTTTAAATGATTGATAATCAAAGGCCATGGTTATCTCCGTGTTTGACTGTTTTTTTCTGTTTACGCCATTCATAAGGGGCAACAGGGTTGGGATCTCGCCACAAGCCGATTTTTTGTTGTTGGGCAAAATCTTGTGCCTGGAAGTAGATTGGATTTTTAGCGAATTGGGGGTAAACCCACGCCATGCCATTTTTCACCATTTCTAAGTTGATGTTTTGTTCTTGTAGATAAACCGTTGCCAAAATACGTTGGTAGCGATCATAACCAGAAACTGACAACGTCACATTTTGTTTGAAAACAAGCTGTGAAAGATATTGTTTGGCTTTCTTTCCAAACGGCTGGCCTTTTTCTGGCGCATCAATTTCTTGTAATCGTACTTTGAATTGTTTTTTTGTCGGTAAGAGACAAGTTAAGGTATCGCCGTCACTTACACCAACGACCCAACATGCCATTTGGCGTTCAGTAGCGAGTGAAAATTGCGTCCAAAGTGCGGTCAAAATTATGGTTAAAAATAAGAAGAATTTTTTAATCATTTGGAATTTCTTTGATCTGCATCGTAAAATTTAGCTAAAATGAATGGGTAATTTTAACAAAAAAAGCGTAAAATAAATTTTAATTGTTATTAAAAAAGTTGATAGAGAAAATATGTTACTCCAAAAAGGCGTTCAACTCGCTCGTTCGCTCATCATTTTATACATTATGTTACTACTCGGCAATTTGATTTCTCACTATATCCCTGTGGGGATTCCGGGTAGCATTTGGGGCTTGTTATTACTTTTTTTAGGTTTAACGACTCATGTAATTCACTTGGAGTGGATTTATTTCGGTTCTAGCTTGTTGATTCGTTACATGGCGGTCCTTTTTGTGCCAGTGAGTGTGGGCATTATCAAATATTATGATTTACTCGTGACCCAGTGGAAAGTTTTACTTATTCCAAACATTCTCAGTACCATTCTGACACTTTTGGTTATTGCATTTATAGGAAACTATTTATTCTATAAACAATCCTTTACCCATAAGCGTAAAAAAGTATTAGAAAGACGCAATCTTCAAGCTGACTAAGGTTTTATTATGCAGTATGCAATTTATTTTTATACCATTTTAACGATTTTCGGATTTTGGCTCGCATTACAAATCAGTAAACGTTGGAAATCCATGATTTTCAATACATTCGTGCTCACTGTATCAATTCTTGTGCTGATTTTAGTGGTGGGCGATATTCCTTATGATGATTATATGGCGGGCAATGCGCCGATTAATAATTTATTAGGGGTGAGTATTGTTGCTCTAGCGTTACCGTTGTATGAACAACTTCGTCAAATTGCGAAACAGTGGAAAATTATTCTTTCTGTGGTGACATTAGCTTCTCTGTTTTCCATGTTTACCGGTGCCATTTTTGCGATTATTTTAGGGGCGAGCCCTGAAATGGTGGCGACCGTATTACCAAAATCAATTACCACGCCAATTGCGATGGAAGTCTCTTCACATTTAGGCGGTATTCCTGCCGTTACAGCCGTAGGTGTGATTGTTGCAGGTTTGCAAGGTTCGGTTTTTGGTTATCTCATCTTGAAAAAACTCGGTATAAAACAACAAGAAGCCGTGGGTTTATCTGTTGGAGCCGTTTCTCACGCATTAGGCACGGTAAGCTGTATGGAAGCCGATCCGAAAGCCGGTAGTTATAGTTCGATTTCTTTGGTACTTTGCGGTATTATGAGCTCAATTTTAGCGCCCTTAGTATTCCATGTTATTCGTCTATTTTTATGAGAACCCAATTAGCTGATTTTTGGACTGAACGTTTCCTTCCTGATCCGCCTCGCGAAAAAGATCACCGACCGCCATTTCGTCGTGATCGCGGGCGGATTTTACATTCCGCCGCTTTCCGTTGTTTGCAAGCCAAAACACAGATTCACGCCGTGGGCGAAAATGATTTTTATCGCACTCGTTTAACTCATTCCCTTGAAGTGGCACAAATCGGTAGCAGTCTGGTTTCTCAATTAAAATTTGCGGAAAGTTATGTTGCTATTTCAGACCAGCTTCATATTGAAAAAAGTGAATTACAAAAACAACTCAAGCCTTTATTACCAAGCAATGATTTAATTGAAAGTTTGTGCTTTGCGCATGATATTGGTCATCCACCGTTTGGTCATGGTGGGGAAGTGGCACTCAATTATATGATGTGTAATCACGGTGGTTTTGAAGGTAATGCGCAGACATTTCGTATTATTACTAAACTGGAACCTTATACTGAAACGGCAGGGATGAATTTAACGCGTCGTGCTATTTTAGGTGTGGTGAAATATCCGAATATTTTAGACCTGTCTTCACCACAATATGCTCAGTTGCCGCATGCTGAAAACGCTGATCCGCGTTATGTCAAAATTAGTGACTGGAAGCCTGGAAAAGGGTTATTCCGTGATGACGTCACAATGTTCACTTGGCTGTTGCAAAATCTTTCTAAAAATGACCGCACTTTGTTTGGAACATTTCAAAAAGCGCGGTCAAATCCTGCCGAGTTTTTAAAAACACAATTTAAATCTTTAGATTGCAGCATTATGGAATTGGCGGACGATATTGCATATGGTGTGCATGATTTAGAAGATGCGATTGTGACCGGTGTAGTAAATCAACATCAGTGGCAAGAAGCATTGGATGAACTTAAAACGATTCCTTCAGATTGGCTGGCAAAAAATATAGAACAAGTCAGCCAACGATTATTCTCCAATCATCATTTCGAGCGTAAAAACGCCATTGGGGCATTAGTGAATTTCTTTATCACCCATGTGCGTTGGAAAGTCACCGGCAATTTTGATGAACCTTTGTTACGTTATAACGCAGAATTGCCACAAGATGTGATTGCTGCATTAAATGTATTTAAAAAGTTTGTGTGGAAATACGTGATTCGCCATGTCGAAACGCAACGCATTGAATATAAAGGGCAACGCATTCTCACTGAAATGTTCCAGATTTTTGAGTCTGACCCAGAACGTTTATTGCCAACGAATACGGCTAATCGATGGAGAAATGCGCCAGAACAGGGCAAAAAACGTATCATTTGTGACTATATTGCGGGCATGTCAGATGCCTATGCCTTAAAGGTTTATCACCAGCTATAAAGTGCGGTTATTTTTATTGATATTTTGAATTTATAGGACAATTTTGTGGCATTAATTAGTTTAACTAACGCTTATCTTTCTTTTAGTGATCATCCCTTACTTGATCATGCTGAACTTCATATTGAACCCAATGAGCGCGTGTGTTTAGTGGGGCGTAACGGTGCAGGTAAATCGACTTTATTAAAAATTATCGCACAGCAAGTCACCATGGATGACGGCAAGGTGCAGTATGAAAAAGATTTAGTGGTTTCACGTTTAGAGCAAGATCCGCCTCGCCACGCTGAAGGTAATGTATTTGATTATGTGGCAGAAGGCATTGAGCATTTAGCGGATTTGTTAAAGGAATATCACCATATTTCGCAAGAGTTGACACAAAATTACAGTGAACAAACTCTTAACCAACTGGCGCAAGTGCAAGCCAAATTAGAGCATGCTAATGGCTGGCAATTTGAAAATAAAATCAATGAAGTATTGCAAAAACTAGAGTTAAATCCTGATACTAAATTAGCCGATTTATCGGGTGGTTGGTTGCGTAAAGCCGCTCTTGCTCGTGCGTTGGTGTGTAACCCCGATGTCTTGTTATTAGATGAACCGACCAACCACTTGGATGTGGATGCAATCGAATGGTTAGAAAACTTCTTATTAGAATTTACCGGAAGTATTGTATTTATTTCCCACGACCGTTCTTTTATCCGCAAAATGGCGACCCGTATTGTCGATTTAGATCGCGGGAAATTAGTGTCTTATCCAGGTAACTATGATTTATACCTCACCGCTAAAGAGGAAAGCTTACGTGTCGAAGCATTGCAGAATGAGCTTTTTGATAAACGTTTAGCGCAAGAAGAGGTCTGGATTCGTCAAGGTATTAAAGCTCGCCGTACGCGTAATGAAGGCCGTGTACGTGCTTTAAAAGCCATGCGTGAAGAACGTCGCCAGCGTCGTGAGGTGATGGGTACCGCCAAGTTACAATTAGATAACTCAAGTCGTTCAGGCAAAATCGTGTTTGAAATGGAAGATGTAAGCTATGAGATTGAAGGCAAACAGCTGCTCAAAGATTTCAGCACGACCATCTTACGTGGCGATAAAATTGCATTGGTTGGCCCAAATGGTTGCGGAAAGACCACGTTTATTAAACTTTTATTAGGTGAAATCAAGCCAACTAGCGGTCGCATTCATTGTGGTACAAAATTAGATATTGCTTATTTTGACCAATATCGGGCTGATCTTGACCCGGAAAAAACGGTGATGGATAACGTTGCTGATGGCAAGCAGGATATTGAGGTCAATGGTGTAAAACGTCATGTGTTGGGCTATTTGCAGGATTTCTTATTTCCACCCAAACGCGCTATGACACCCGTAAAAGCGCTTTCAGGTGGTGAGCGTAACCGTTTGTTATTGGCTAAATTATTACTGAAACCTAATAATCTATTGATTCTCGATGAACCAACCAATGACTTGGATGTAGAAACCTTAGAATTATTGGAAGAAATCCTCACGGATTATCAAGGCACCTTATTAATTGTCAGCCATGATCGTCAGTTTATTGATAATGTCGCGACTGAGTGTTATTTCTTTGAAGGCGATGGCGTATTGAATAAATACGTGGGCGGTTTCTTTGATGCGAAAGGACAACAAGCTAATTACTTTGCGATGAAAGCAGAGCAAGAAGCTCAAAAAGTCAAAAAAGAAGCACCAAAAGCACAGGAAAGTGCGGTCAAAAATGACGTTGTTTCTCAAAAGCCGAAATCCGTTAAACTTTCTTACAAAGAACAACGTGAGTTAGAACAGCTACCACAATTGTTGGAAGAACTGGAAGAGAAAATTACCGCACTTCAAGCTGAAATTGGTGACCCTCACTTTTTCCAACAAGCCCATGATGTAACAGATGCGAAGCTTAAGGAATTATCGGACACCGAAGCTGAACTTGAAACGGCTTTCCTTCGTTGGGAAGAACTTGAAGAGAAAAAGACCCAAGCTGAAGCAAAATAGGGCATAGGTAACAAAGAAACCGAGCGAAATAGCTCGGTTTTTTTATTAAATATTACTGATAAAAATCACCAAAATAATCACTGGAACCACAAATTTGACATAGTTAAACCAGATTGTGGTGAAGCCTGAATTTGGTGTCGGAGATAACTCTTTTTTCGCATCGTCTTTTAACACGAAACCAACGAAAATGGCACAACCAAGTGCGGTCAGCATAAAGAGAATATTTCCGCTGACGAAATCGAAGGCATCGAAAATACTTTTACCGAAAATGGTGACATCTTTCCAAAGGTTATCACCTAGAATAGAGGGCACGTTACCGAATAAGAAAATCCCCATTAAGGTAACAAAAATCGCTTTGCCGCGGCGCATTCTGAGTTTTTCTTGTAATGCGGTGATGATGACTTCGTAAATCGTAATTGATGTGGTTAATGCCGCAATAAGCAATAAACCGAAGAACACGATAGCAAAGAATTTACCCGCCCATAAATGTGAGAATACAATTGGTAAACTTTGGAAAACCAAGGTTGGGCCAGCGTTAGGTTCAATCCCGAATGTGAATAATGATGGGAAGATCATAAAACCACATAACACAGCGATAATGGTGTTTGTGAAACCTGTAATAACGGCTGTGTGAATAAGGTTTTCTTCCTTGTTTAAATAGCTGGAGAGGGTAATCAATACACCGAAACCAAGGCTTAATGCGAAGAATACTTGGCCTAATACGAAGATGAATAATTTAGGTGTGATTTTGCTGAAATCAGGTTTTAAGTAGAAAGTCACACCTTCCATTGCGCCAGGTAGGGTAAGATTACGAATTACCATACCAATTAGGAAGATAAAGAGTAATGGCATTAAGTATTTTACAGAACGTTCAATCCCGCCGATGATACCTTTCGCCAAAATAATGTAATTCACCGCCACAAACAGGAAGGTGTAAAGCATGATTTCCCATGGACTGTTGCTGATGTGTAAATCGTAGAAATCTTTGGCTACTTCTTTTGTAATTGGTGCAGAAATATCAAGAGTATTATTAATCAGGTTGATGATATAAGACATTACCCAACCACCTAACACCATGTAATAGGCCATGATACCAAATGCGCCGAGAAGGCCCATGTAGCCGATAATTTTCCAATATTTGGAGATATTTTTACCTTTATCTTGGATTTTATCGCCAAAGGCATCAATGGAATTCACACGTAAACGGCGACCAATGACGTTTTCCACTAAAATCATCGGGATACCAATTACAATCATCGCGATACAAAAGAGGAGTACGTAGGCACCACCGCCATTTTCACCCACTAAATAAGGAAAGCGCCATGTTGCCCCAAAGCCAACTGTCGCGCCCGCTACGGTGAGCACATAAGTTAATCGGCTAGACCACGTTTGGCGAGATTGATTGTTTGTTGTCATAATATATTCCGTTTGATTTTATTCGTTTAATATTCTGTTTTTTCTTTGTATTCGCAGAGATCTTCAATAATGCAAGCACCGCAGCGAGGTTTGCGCGCAGTGCAAGTATAACGCCCATGTAAAATAAGCCAGTGATGCACATCCACTTTAAATTCTTTAGGCACAACTTTGAGCAGTTTTTCTTCTACTTTTACCACATCTTTACCAGGGGCAAAATTCGTGCGGTTGCATACGCGAAAAATATGGGTGTCCACTGCAATAGTCGGGTGACCGAAAGCGGTATTTAATACCACATTTGCGGTTTTCCTGCCAACACCCGCAAGGGCTTCTAAGGCTTCACGGCTTTCAGGTACTTCGCCGTTGTGTTTCTCAACTAAATCACGGCAGGTTTTAATAATATTTTCTGCTTTGCTGTTATAAAGCCCAATGGTTTTAATGTATTCTTTTAACCCCTCTAAGCCAAGATCTAAAATGGCTTGTGGCGTATTTGCCACGGGGAATAATTTTGCCGTCGCTTTATTGACACCTTTATCGGTCGCTTGAGCCGATAAGATCACGGCGATGAGTAATTCGAAAGGCGAATTATACTCTAATTCCGTGGTGGGATGCGGGTTTTGCTCCCGAAGTCGAGTGAGAATTTCAATTCGTTTAGCTTGGTTCATTTTTTCATATCAATTCGGTTTTTAATCGCCAATAGGATGCCTAATCCAATAAAAGCACCTGGCGGAAGAATAAAGAGTAAAAAGCTACTGTCAGCGTGATAAATATGTAATGTAAGGAATTTCGCACCTTGGCCAAACAGATTTTCAATGCCTTCAAAAAGGGTGCCTTGACCTAAGATTTCACGTAACGCACCTAATACGGTGATACTTAATGCCATGCCTAATCCCATTGAAAAACCATCCCAGGCAGCATGTGCAACGCTATTTTTAGAGGCAAAGGCTTCTGCACGTCCAATCACAATACAGTTGGTTACGATTAAAGGAATAAAAATCCCGAGTGCTTGATAGAGTGTATAGGTGTAAGCATTCATCAATAATTGCACTACAGTTACAGTGGTGGCAATAATCATCACATAAATTGGAATACGAATATCATGAGGAATTTGCTTACGAAAGAGCGAAACAACTGTATTGGTGCAAGTTAAAACCAACATTGTCGCAAGCCCTAAACCTAAGGCATTTGTTGCCGTACTCGAAACAGCTAAGAGCGGACAGAGTCCTAATAATTGCACGAGGGTTGAGTTGTTTTTCCATACACCCTGAATAAAGATTTCTTTCCAAACAGAAGGCGTTTGAGTTATTTCTTCTGAATTTTCAACCGCTCTTTGCTCATCAAGTGCGGTCGTTTTTTCGATTAAATCAGTCATAATAAATATCCTATTGCGCGTATTTTTTTGCCATCTCGTTGAGTAATGCTTCATTTTCAAGCATCACGAGAGCAGAGCGTTTTACTTGATTCACAATCGCGCGTGGCGTAATGGTTGCACCAGAAAATTGATCAAATTTACCGCCATCTTTTTTGACCGCCCAATCTTTTAGGCTTTCCGGTACGATAACTTGGTTTGTAAAACTCAAAATCCAATCGGAAATGCGAAGTTCGATTTTATCGCCCAATCCTGGGGTTTCATGATGTTCAATCACACGCACACCTAAAACTTCACCTTTTGGTGTCATACCCACTAATAAACGGATATTTCCCGAATAGCCATCTGGTGCTGTGGTTTCATAAGCATAGGCTGTTGGCTCATGATCTTTGATTGCAAAATAGACTTTTTGAATACCTTTGAGTTTATCTTGCTCGGGCGTCTCCACGCTTTCAAGCAAGCTATTATTAAAATAATCTTGAGGGATTACTTGGAGCAATAACGCTTTTTGTTGTTCAGCCATGGCTTCATCAATTTTATCTTTGGTTAGCATATAAATGCCCGCAGAAACTGCCGTACAAAGCAATGCGATGAAACCTAATAAAAGACCAAAACGGGAGGTGACTTTAAAAATACCCATTATTTACTCCCTTTTGCAAAGTGGCCAGCTACACGAGGGCGGGTGTAGTAGTCGATAAGTGGCACACAAATATTACTTAACAAAATCGCAAATGCTACGCCGTCAGGGTAGTTTCCAAAGTAACGAATGAGGTAAACCAATAACCCGACTAAAGTACCAAATACAAGCTTACCACGAGGTGTGATAGAAGCTGTGACAGGGTCAGTCGCAATAAAGAATGCACCGAACATCATGGCGCCACTAAAGAGTTGGCTTATCATACTTAAATGATGATGGCCTGACATCGCAGTGATTGTTGCTAAGGTCACAAAGGTCACTAGCATTGAAACGGGAATTTGCCAGTGAATTTTTTTCTTTAAGATTAATACAATCCCACCAAGCATAAAGGCAAGATTAACCTGCCACCAACCTTCAGCAAAGTCAGTCCCGTTTTGTAATAAAATCGGTAATTTTACAAAATCATGGAATACGCTTTCATCGCCTTGATGTAAGTTATAGAAGATTTTTGCGCTGTCTAATGGCGTCGCTTGTGTAATTCCATCAATGGAATGGACGAGTTGGCTTAAGCTAAAACCGTCAGTGGTTAAGCCTGTGAAAATTAAAGAAAGAGAATCCTCAAATGTTGGAGGTTCATTTAATAATGAAATCGGTGGCATCCAACTTGTCATTTGTAGAGGGAAAGAAATCAATAGCACCACATAACCCACCATAGCCGGATTAAATGGGTTTTGTCCTAAACCACCATAAACATGTTTACCTAGAATAACAGCAGAAAGCGTACCAATTAAAATCACCCAATAAGGTGCATAAGGCGGAATTGCCATTGCTAAAATTAAGGCAGTAAGCACCACGCTAAAATCTGAAATATAGACCAGGTTTGGCTTATTGCGCAATTTGGTCACAATAAACTCAAGCACTAATGCAAAAGAAATAGCCAAGGTGGATTGCACCAAAACACCCATTCCAAAAAAATAAATCTGTGTGAGCAAGGCAGGCAGCATGGCTGCAATCACCCATAACATAATACGGGCGGTTAATTTGCCTGAATGGGTATGAGGCGAACTCACCATTTTCTTAAACATAATCTTTTCCTGCGTTATTCTGTTTCTTTAGCAGCTTCAGCCGCCACTTTTTTTGCTTTAGCTCTTGCTATGGCTGCTGCGATAGCAGCTTTTTTCGGATCAAGTGCGGTTGGGTTTTCATCTGTTTTTTCGACCGCACTCTCAGTTTCATTTGTTGTAACTGCTTCACGTTGAGCGGCAGCTTTCTTCGCTTTAGCTCTCGCAATGGCTGCAGCTACTGCGGCTTTTTTCGGATCAAGTGCAGTTGGGTTTTCATCCGTTTTTTCGACCGCACTTTCAGTTTCATTTGTTGTAACTGCTTCACTTTGTGCGGCAGCTTTCTTGGCTTTGGCTCTCGCTATGGCTGCAGCTACTGCGGCTTTTTTCGGATCAAGTGAGGTTGGATTTTCATCTGTTTTTTCGACCGTACTTTCAGTTTCATTTGTCGCAATTGTTTCACCTTGAGCGGCGGCTTTCTTCGCTTTGGCTCTCGCAATGGCTGCAGCTACCGCGGCTTTTTTAGGATCAAGAGCGGTTGGATTTTCATCTGTTTTTTCTACCGTACTTTCAGTTGCATTTGTTGTAGCAGTTTCACCTTGAGCAGCTGCTTTTTTTGCTTTTGCTCTTGCTAGAGCTGCAGCAACAGCTGCTTTCTTCGCTTCTTTTTCATCAGTTTGTGACGTTGTTGCATTTGTCACTGTGCCTGTATCTGCTTGTGCTTGTTGTTTAGCTAGGCGACGGGCTTTACGTTGCTCCATGAGCTCATGGTTATCCGGTAAGATTTCGCCTTTCTCAGATACGATAGTTTTTGTTTCTTTGGTTACTGATGAGTTTGCTTGTTTAGCTTTTAAGCGTTCTAAGGCTGCTTTAACCGGGTCTTCACCTTTTTGTTTTGCCAGTTCTTCACGACGAGCTTCTGCCGCACGTTGTGAACGTGCTTTACGCTCTTGTTCTTCACGCTCCATACGAGCTTGTTTGGCTTCAAAACGGATTTTAGCCTCTTCGGCTTTTTTCGCTTTTTCTTTAATTTCCCAAATTTTAGCTTTTTCTTGTCGGAAATATTGGATAAGCGGAATATGGCTTGGGCAAACATAAGCACACACGCCACATTCGATACAATCTTTTAAGCTGTATTCTTCAGATTTTTGATGATCTTCACTGCGAGCATACCAATAAAGTTGCTGTGGCATTAAATTAACAGGGCAAGCGTCAGAACAAGCAGAGCAGCGAATACAAGATTGTTCCGGTTCGGGTTCACCATATTCAAAATGATCAGGTGCCAATAGACAGTTAATTAATTTGGTAACAGGAGCATTGAGATCTGAAAGTTGCAATCCCATCATCGGTCCACCGGCGAAAACAGGGAAACGTTCGTCATATTGATAGCCAACTTGCGCTAATAAGTGGTCAACTGGTGTACCTAAGCGAACCCAGTAATTGCCTTTCTCTGAAATTTTATCACCCGTAAGCGTGACGACTCGCTCTATTAACGGTTCGTCATTAATGACCGCTCTTTTTATCGCAAAAGCCGTGCCGACATTATGCATTAATACACCAATATCATAAGAACGTCCGCCACTTGGCACTTCCATGCCGGTAAGTAAATAAATCAGCTGTTTGGCTGCACCAGATGGATATTTAGTCGGAATAACGCGCAATTCAATGTCATTTGCACCATGTAGCGATTGTTGAATAGCCTGAATCGCTTCAGGTTTATTGTCTTCAACCGCAATCACCACTTTTTCAGGGCGTAAGATATAACGTAAGATGCGAATCCCTTCGATCATTTCATCGGTGTAATCACGCATTAAGCGGTCATCACAGGTAATATAGGGTTCGCATTCCGCGCCGTTAATAATTAAGAGTTTAACTTTCTTTTCAGCCGATTGGATTTTGGCGGCAGTCGGGAATACCGCACCACCTAAGCCCGCAACCCCCGCTTGGTAAATGCGATCAATGAGTTGTTCAACAGGTAATGTGAAGAATTCTTCAAGTGGAAATTGCTCACGCCATTTATCCAAACCATCCGCTTGAATATGAATCATATCCTCAGTTAAACCAGAAGGATGAGGCGCAACATGTTTTCCGATAAATTTTACAGTACCAGAAGTCGGTGCATGAACAGGCAAGGTTCTTAAGCCATCACCTTGTGTTAAAGGTTGGCCTTTTAGGACATAATCACCTTCTTTAACTAATACATTTCCTGCTGTGCCAGCATGTTGTTTAATCGGCACATAAAAATCATGAGCAAGTTCTGATTGCTGAATAGGGGATTGGTTTGATTGAGATTTCATTTCAGGTGGATGAATACCGCCTTTGAAATCCCAAATTTTGCCGGAGTTAAATCTTGTTAATACATCAGCCATGTGATTCCGACTCCCCAACCACTAATTTTTTCTCGATTTCTGTGGTATTTACAACCGGAATGACTAATTTAGGATCAAATTTCCAGTTCCAATTATCAATATCTTTTTTCACTTTAATCATGGAAATACAATCTGTCGGACAAGGTGCGACGCAAAGTTCACAGCCTGTACAGAGATCGGCAATAATGGTGTGCATCGCTTTATTCGTGCCAATAATGGCATCAACAGGGCAGGCTTGAATGCATTTGGTACAGCCGATACACATATTTTCATCAATAAAGGCAACCATTTCTTCTGGTTCTGCCACATCATCCATTGCGGGCACATCAACGCCCATGATTTCGGCAATTTTTACCACCGTTGGACGACCACCAGGCACACATTTTGTGATAACGTCACCATTGGCAATCGCTTCGGCATAAGGCTTGCAACCAGGATAGCCGCATTGCCCACATTGGCTTTGCGGTAAGATGGCATCAATTTTTTCAACGATAGGATCAGCTTCGACTTTTAATTTAATCGAAGCAACGCCTAAAATCGCACCAAAAATTAAAGCGAGAACGGTTACTGAAATTAAGATAAACATTATTTTTTAGTGTTATTCCAAAATAAGCCGAGAAAAATCACGGTGACAGTAATAAACATCAAGAGATAAATCATTTTACTAACCCGGCGAAGCCCATAAAGGCGAGAGACATTAAACCGGCCGTAATTAATGCAATAGACGAGCCACGAAACGTAATGGGTACATCTGCAGCAACTAAACGTTCACGTAAGGCTGCAAATAAAACTAAAACCAAACCGAAACCTAAAGACGCACCAAAACCATAAATGACAGATTCTGTTAAATTGTGTGCCAAATTAACGTTTAATAATGCCACACCGAGTACGGCACAGTTTGTGGTAATCAGCGGTAAGAAAATCCCTAATAAGCGATAAAGAGAAGGGCTTGTTTTATTGATCACCATTTCGGTAAATTGAACCACAACAGCAATCACTAAAATGAAGACTAACGTGCGCAAGAATGTGGCGTTTAGCGGCATTAAAATATAATTATCGATTAAATAAGAACACAGTGATGCTACCGTTAATACGAATGTCGTAGCAAGCCCCATACCAATTGCCGTTTCAATCTTTTTGGACACGCCCATAAATGGACAAAGTCCTAAGAATTTGACCAAAACAAAGTTATTGATTAATGCGGTGCTGATAATGAGTAGAATGTAATGTGTCATTGCGTCTAAATTTATTTTACATAAGTGGCGTATTATCTCTATTTATCGCACTGAGAACAATAAAAAATTTGGGTTAGTGCGGTCAGTTTTTCCTTTGTTTTTTATTTGGTAATGGATTCTTTCTGGCTATGTTGGAAATAGCGATACAGCTGCGGCAGCAATTGAGAAATCAGGTTAAGCTGCTGATATGGTAACGCAAAAGCCATATCTGCTTTAGTTTGATTGTCATCCAACTGAATTTCTTTTAGGCTTTGCTCAATATTACCTTGTAATTTGGCAAAGATTTCAGGACGAAGCTTTTCAATATTTTCCAGCGAATATAAAACCTTTTTCGCGACAGGATAAAAGTCTGCTAAAAATTCTGTAGTTTGCTGTAACTGCGTCATTTTATAGCGATATGCCCCTAAAGCAGAAATATAACTCAACAGAGAATAATTCATTTTTAGCAGGTCAAAACCTTCCTGCAAATAGGCTTGATATTTCTTCGGCTCATTATTCATATTGGAAAGCGTTGTACTCAATGCTGCCGCATATTGATGAGCATTACGGCGTGCAATACGGTATTTCAAATCATCGCTTTTACCAAATTGTAGTTGGCTGATGATGTGCAATAAATATTGTGCATCACTTTGAATCGCTTGGCGACTCACTTTATCGAGTTGCAGATATTTCCAATCTGGCCATAAATAAGAAACCGCAAACCACGCAATGGCTGAACCTAATACGGTATCGATGAGGCGAGGGAAGAGCGCCGCCTGAGTATCAAATCCCATCACATCGAAACTGATCAACACTTGCAGCGTAATAAAGAACGTAGAGAAACTATAATTATTACTACGGAAGAAGAAAAAGAGCGTACTGGTCACCACCATTAAGCCAAGTTTCATCTCTAATGTAGG
>CAJLFU010000029.1 GCA_905205995.1 uncultured Haemophilus sp.
CACCGCCAGGTACTGAATGTAGAACCCCAAGCTGAATGGCTTGGGGTTTTTGTTTTATATAAAACATTAGAATTCATATATAAATGAGTCTAATAATGATAAAATCTTCGCCTATTTCTAGATAGCAATAATTATGAAAAAACAGATAAGTAAGATATTTTCCAGTGATGGCGAATTGAGTAAGAATATTAAAGGATTTAAGCCACGAGCAGAGCAGCTCGAAATGGCTCAATCTGTAGGATATGCTATTCAAAATAAGCGTCCGCTTGTTGTAGAAGCTGGAACGGGTACTGGAAAGACTTTTGCTTATTTAGCACCTGCACTTATTGCAGGAAAGAAAACGATTATTTCAACTGGCTCTAAAAATCTACAAGATCAACTGTTTTCAAGAGATCTACCTGCTATAAAAAAAGCCTTAAATTATTCTGGAAAAATTGCATTATTGAAAGGGCGATCCAATTACTTATGTTTGGAACGACTGGATCAAGTAATTGCTCAAGGTGTGCTTGGGGATAAATCTGTTTTAGCCGATTTAAGTAAAGTAAGAAAATGGAATAATGCGACGAAAACAGGTGATTTGACCGAATGTATTGAATTGGCTGAAGATAGCCCAATTTTGCCTCAATTGACGAGCACGGCAGAAAGTTGTTTAGGAACAGATTGTCCTAACTATGCTGAATGCTATGTTGCACAAGCTCGTAAAAAAGCACTAAATGCGGATCTTGTAGTAGTTAATCATCATCTTTTCTTTGCTGATATGGCGGTAAAAGAAAGTGGCTTTGGTGAGCTTATTCCCAATGCAGAAGTTATCATCTTTGACGAAGCACATCAACTTCCCGATATTGCTAGCCAGTATTTTGGTCAATCATTAACTTCTCGCCAGCTATTTGATTTATGTAAAGATATCAATATTGTTTATCGAACAGAATTGAAAGATATGCCGCAGCTTGGCACAACTGCAGATACATTGCTTAAAGTTATTCAGGATTTTCGTCTTCTTCTTGGGGAAGGAAATCAGCGAGGAAATTGGCGTGAGCTATTTAAGCAAAGTGCGGTCAAAAAATCGGTTGAATTATTGCAAGAAAAAATTGAGTTTCTTTCTGAAGTTATCAAGATTGCATTAGGTCGATCTCAGACTTTGGATAGTATTTTTGAACGCACTGAAAGTATCAAGAGTCAATTAATTCGTCTTTGTGATACGGCCATTGTTGGCTATTGTTATTGGTACGAAAGTATGGGGCGACAATTTGGTTTGCATATTACGCCACTAACTGTCGCAGATAAATTTGGTGAACAGCTAAATAATAAAGAAGCAGCTTGGATTTTCACCTCAGCCACGCTTGAAGTTGGCGGCACTTTTAATCATTTCTGTCAGCGACTTGGTATTGAGGAAGCAGAACAAAAAATTCTTCACAGTCCTTTTGATTATCCTAATCAATCGTTACTTTGTGTACCACGTTATTTACCAGCAACGAATCAAAATAATACGTTACAATCTCTTGGTGAAATGTTGTTGCCTATCATTGAAGCGAATAAAGGGCGATGCTTTGTACTTTGTACTTCCTATTTAATGATGAGAGGCTTGGCGGAGTATTTTAGAGAAAATAGTGAGCTTTCTATCTTATTACAAGGTGAAATGCCTAAAGCAAAATTACTCGAACAATTTATTCATGAAACCCACAGCGTGCTAGTTGCTACTTCTAGCTTTTGGGAAGGTGTGGATGTCCGTGGTGATGCACTTTCATTAGTCATTATTGATAAATTGCCTTTTACCGCACCAGATGAACCTTTACTAAAAGCACGCATTGAAGATTGTCGATTACAAGGTGGCGATCCATTTAATGATATACAGATCCCTGAAGCAGTTATCACGTTGAAACAAGGTGTAGGACGCCTAATTCGAGATGTAACAGATCGTGGTGCAGTAATTATTTGTGATAATCGTCTTGTTATGCGAAATTACGGCGAAACCTTTCTAAAAAGTTTACCTAATTCAACCCGTACCCGAGATCTTAACAAAGTGGTACAATTCTTACAAAATGAGAAAATGGATTAATAATGAAAAATATCACCTTATTAGCACTTGATACTTCAACAGAAGCCTGTTCTGTTGCACTTTGGCATAAAGGCGAAAAAACACATTTAGATGAATTAGCGCAACGTACACACACAAAACGTA
Source organism: uncultured Haemophilus sp. (assembly GCA_905205995.1). Taxonomy (GTDB): domain Bacteria; phylum Pseudomonadota; class Gammaproteobacteria; order Enterobacterales; family Pasteurellaceae; genus Haemophilus_D. Next base: position 2,180 of record CAJLFU010000029.1, read on the forward strand.
TTCTTCCAATGATTGATGAGTTGCTTGTCAATTCAGGTATTAATTTGAAGCAAGTAGATGCGTTAGCATTTGGACGCGGTCCTGGTAGTTTTACGGGTGTCCGTGTCGGCGCAGGGATTGCTCAAGGGCTTGCATTTGGTGCTGATTTACCTGTTATTGCTGTATCAAATTTAACAGCAATGGCTCAGGCTGCATTTGAATTACATCAAGCTGAAAATGTGGCAGCTGCCATTGATGCGAGAATGAATGAAGTTTATTTTTCTCAAGTAAAACGAGAAAAAGTGCGGTCAGAATTGGGTGAGTTTTTCCAATGGAATCCTGTTATAGAAGAACAAGTTTGCCAACCTGAAAAAGTGCTTGAACAGCTTTCAGATTTAACCGCCTATCGAGTTGGAACAGGTTGGGCGGCGTATCCTCAATTTAAAGACAGTGGTTTAGAAGGGAGTGATATTATTTTACCTTCTGCACAATATATGCTTGAGCTTGCTTTAACTGATTATGCGCATAATAAAGTCATATCAGCCTTAGAAATTGAACCGGTTTATTTGCGTAATGAAGTAACTTGGAAAAAATTACCTGGGCGTGAATAATTTTCAAAAAGGAGTTGAAGATGAATAAAAAAACGATCTTAGTTTTGACCGCACTTTCGAGCACATTAGTGGGATGTGTCAATGCACCGAAAGGACTGGAAAAAGAGCAGTTTACTTTAAAATCATTATCTTCAATTCAACCGAGTGATTATAGCTGTCAGTGCAAATCAATTCGTTTAGGCGGGAAAGTATTAACCGCACAAGCCTTGCCGAATAAAACTAAGATTGAAGTATTAAGCTATCCAGTTTACTCAGCCTCTGCAAAACCCATGATTGATGAACAACCTAATGGACGTTTTATTACTTATCTTGATGGTTTTGTTGAGCCTGAAAGTTTAAAAGACCAATTTATTACAATTGGAGGCACCTTACTGAAAACAGAACAAGGCAAGGTTGATCAGGCAAGCTACACTTACCCTGTAATTCAAACCAATCATTATCGTATCTGGAAGCTTTCTCAAAGCTATTATTATCCAGACGATATGTGGGATGATTGGGGCTTTTTTGGTCGACGACCATATTATTGGTATGGCGAGCCTGAAATTCGCTATTATCTCTATTAACTACATGATAAAATTAAGAAAATTTTCCAAAGAATAAGGATAAAAAATGGAAAAAGTTTGGTTTCAAAATTATCCAGAAGGTTCACCAACCACGCTGGATACCTCAAAATATGATTCGATTCTTGATATTTTAGATAAAGCAATTCGTGAGCATCCAGACCGTCCTGCGTATATCAATATGGGACAAGTGCTAACTTTTCGTAAATTAGAAGAGCGAAGCCGCGCATTTGCTGCATATCTACAAAATGAATTGAAATTAAAAAGAGGTGATCGTGTTGCTCTCATGATGCCGAATTTATTGCAATATCCTATTGCGCTGTTCGGTATCTTACGTGCGGGCTTAGTTGTGGTAAACGTGAATCCACTTTATACCCCTCGAGAATTAGAACATCAGTTACAAGATAGCGGTGCAACGGCGATTGTTGTTGTTTCAAACTTCGCCTCAACCTTAGAAAAAATCGTGTTTAATACTAAAGTGAAACACGTGATTTTGACAAGAATGGGTGACCAGCTTTCTTTTGGTAAGCGTAATTTGGTCAATTTTGTCGTGAAATACGTCAAAAAATTAGTGCCAAAATATAAACTACCGAATGCAGTGACTTTCCGTGAAGTGTTAAGTATTGGTAAATATCGCCAATATGTTCGTCCACAAGTGGATCGTGAAGATTTAGCCTTCTTACAATATACAGGTGGTACAACGGGTGTTGCTAAAGGTGCAATGCTGACACATGGCAATATTATTACCAATATTTTCCAAGCGAAGTGGATTGCGGAGCCATTTATTGGCGATCATGCGAAACAACGCATTGCCGTACTGGCTTTACCGCTTTATCATGTTTTTGCCTTAACGGTAAACTGTTTACTCTTCTTAGAGCTTGGCGTTACCGCACTCTTAATTACGAACCCACGTGATATTGATAGTTTTGTTAAAGAGCTCAAAAAATACCGCTTTGAAGCGATTACAGGGGTAAATACCTTGTTTAATGCGCTACTTAATAATGAAAATTTCAAAGAAGTGGATTTTTCACGATTAAAACTTTCTGTTGGCGGCGGTATGGCGATCCAACAATCGGTCGCAACGCGTTGGCATGATTTAACCGGCTGCAACATCATTGAAGGTTATGGTATGACAGAATGTTCACCGCTAATTGCCGCTTGTCCGATTAATGTAGTGAAGCACAATGGCACAATTGGCGTACCGGTGCCAAATACCGATATTAAAATTATCAAAGATGATGGCTCGGAAGCACAACTTGGTGAAGCTGGGGAGCTTTGGGTTAAAGGTGAACAAGTCATGCGTGGCTATTGGCAGCGCCCTGAAGCGACTGCTGAAGTGCTTCAAGATGGTTGGATGGCAACGGGTGATATCGTCATTATGGACGAGAGCTATAGCCTCCGTATTGTTGACCGCAAAAAAGACATGATCTTGGTTTCAGGCTTCAACGTTTATCCAAATGAAATCGAAGATGTGGTGATGCTAAATTATAAAGTCGCTGAAGTGGTCGCTATTGGTGTACCACATGAAGTGTCGGGAGAAACCATCAAAATCTTCGTTGTGAAGAAAGATGATAGCCTCACGCGTGATGAATTACGCCAGCATTGCCGACAACATCTTACAGGTTATAAAGTCCCGAAAGATATTGAGTTTCGGGATGAATTACCGAAAAGTAATGTAGGCAAAATTTTACGACGCGTACTGCGTGATGAAGAAATAGCAAAACGCTCACAACATTAATTTAATCAGGGATATGTGTTCATATCCCTGTTTAGTCTTTACCTCTATTTGAAAATACATCCTATTACAATGATAAAAGAATGCCAAAATCAACCGCACTTTACATTAATTCAAAATAATGAAGAGCTCGCTCAGGTTTGTCAGTTAGCACGTCAGCAAAGTGCGGTCGCTTTAGATACCGAATTTATGCGGGTATCGACCTATTATCCTAAATTAGGATTAATTCAACTTTATGATGGTGATCGTGTTTCATTGATCGATCCTTTATCCATTACTGATTTTTCACCTTTTGTGGAATTATTACGCGATCAGCAGGTGACAAAAATTTTGCATGCTTGTAATGAAGATTTATTGGTTTTCTTACAAGAGTTTGATGCACTTCCACAACCTATGATGGATACACAAATCATGGCGCGTTTTTTAGGTTTTGCTAATTCAGCGGGTCTAGCCAAATTGGTGTTACATTATTTAGGTATTGAAATGGATAAAGGTGCAACGCGTACAAACTGGTTAAAACGTCCACTTTCACCCGTACAGCTACAATATGCTGCAGGGGATGTATGGTATCTCTTGCCGGTCTATCAAAAAATGCAAATAGAATTAGCGCAATCTCCTTGGCTTCAAGCAGTAATTGATGATTGCCAGCTTGCGATCTCGAAAACCAGTAAATTAGATGATCGCGATCCAGACAAAGCCTATTTAGAGATTCCAAATGTTTGGAAATTGAATCCGCTCGAATTAGCGCGTTTACAGCTATTGGCCAAATGGCGACAAGAAACGGCAATGGCACGAAACTTAGCCCTTTCTTATGTGGTGAAATCTGATAACCTTTGGAAAGTAGCAAAAAATAATCCTCGTAATACATCAGAAATGTTAGCGCTGGGATTATCTGAAAATGAAGTGCGCGTACGTGGCAAAAAAATGCTTCAATTGTTAGCACAAAGCCGTCGAATTTCCCCTTATGACTATCCTAAACGTTTAGTACGTATTGTGGATGATCCTCGTTATAAAAAGGCAATTCGATTGTTACAAGAAAAAGCCTATGAACTGACACCAAAAGGATTAACCCTTGATATTCTGGCGAGTAAACGAAATTTAGAAGATCTTATTAAATGGGTTTGGCTAAAAAATGAAGATATGACAAAACAGCCCGATTTGCTTTTAGGATGGCGAAGAGAAATTGGCTTGAAGCTGGTTGAATACTTAAAATCCGTAGAGTAGCCACTAAAAACAATCCTAAAAATAACCGCACTTTGAATCATCAAAAGTGCGGTTATTTTTTTATTTATAGGTATAGTTTTTATAAAATGTGATTTATTTCATAAATCCGACTAAAATATTCAACTTTTTTCTTGTTTATTGCTTCATTTAAAGTAAAATGCTTAAAGTTTTATTATGTAAGGTAATAACTGATTGAAATCCATTATTTTTTTGTGGTTATTTACTGGGTGAATTTCATTTATTTCCCTACATAAATTAAGGAATAATTTATTTTGCTTTATTTTGATTTAATGTTTAATCAAGAAATATAAGCTAAGTAAGTTATTTTAATTTTCAATGATTATCTATTTGTTATTAATATAAGAGGACTTTCTATGAAACCTATCTTTAAAACTACCGCACTGGCGGCCTTTGTGGCTCTTTCTTTGACTGCCTGTGGCAGCTCATCGGGTTCTAATGACTCAAATTCAACTGTATCTCAAGTTGAAGTACAAAAAGCGAAAACGTCAGAGCAAGCAAAACGTATTGCAGATAATCTGAAAGACAGCGCAAATAAAGCGAAATCAGCGGTAGAACAAGCGAAAAGCGCAGCTGAAAAAGCAAAAGCAGTAGCGGATAAATCTCAATCAGAAGTAGATGCGTTGAAGAAAAGTATCTCATCAACAACAGATGCAACCAAAAAAGCGGCATTGGAGAAAAGTTTAAAAGCGAAAGAAAACGCATTAGAAAGTGCGAAAAAAGCGTTATCTGATGCTCAACAAAAAGTAGAGAAAGCGCAAAAATCTTTAGATGCGCATAACGCTGCAGTGGCAAAAGCGAATAACCAAGTAGTTGAGTTACAAAAAGCAGAAGCTAAAGCGAAGGCAGATGCTGAAGCGAAAGCAAAAGCAGAGGCAAAAGCAAAAGCAGAAGCTGAAGCGAAGAAAAAAGCGGAAGAGCAAAAACGCCTAGAAGAAGAGGCGAAAAAGAAAGCTGAAGAAGCGAAAAAAGCCAAAGATAAAGCGGAAAAAGAACGTTTAGAAAAAGAAGCAAAAGAAAAAGCTGAAGCCGCTAAGCGAGCAGAAGCGGAGAAAAAACGCTTAGAAGAAGAGGCAAAGAAAAAAGCCGACGCAGCTAAACGAGCAGAAGAAGAGAAAAAACGTTTAGAAGAAGAGGCGAAGAAAAAACCAAATAAACCGATTGTTCCGCCAACTGTTCCAACACCTACAACTGGAACAGACTTTAATTCGACCAAAACAGTACATGGTAAAGAGTGGCGTTATATTGATATGGGGAAAAATAAAGATCCTTGGGGCCCTAGTAATGGTGAATACACTTATGCACCAGAATCTCTGAGTAATCTTCCGCCTCATGTAAATCTCCCTGATGGCTCAGGTATTGTTAATTTTAATAAATTGTCAGGTAATAAATTAGGTAAGTTCTCTGGTAAAGCAACCGATCAAGATTATGTTGTTTTTGATGAAGCGGCTAGAAATGGTATGAATTATATGTTCGTCAATCAACCATATTCAACCTACGGTGTGCTTTATACGCCAACAGCAGAAGATCCAAAACGACTTGCTACAAGACACGTAGCTTTTGTGAGAGTGAATGAGGATGGAAGTAAATTCACGGGTAATGCAACTTATAAAGGTGGTGTAATTGCTCAGATTGGTGCTTATGAACGTAAAGCAGATGAATGGTCTGAGGGTGAAAAAGATGACATTACCTATGATAGAAAAGAAATGATAAAAGATGACGGCTCTGTCACGGTTAATGTCAAAATGAATGGAACAACCGGAAAGCCAATGATGGATGGTGTCATTAATAGTAAAGCCATTGGTCAAATTAAATTAGGTACTCAGGAAGTACTAGATCAATCTGCTCATATTGGTTATCCAGATCCAGTAATTATAAGAAAGAATAACCATGAGGCTAGAGGAGTAGCTGTTCATGCTAAAACAACTGGACAATATGCCGCAACATTTGGTGGTAAAAATTATTCAGAGGTTGTAGGTATAGTAGGGTTAGAAAAATTTGTCAGCCACGGGACTATTGATAAAAATGACCATACTGAGGGTTTAGGTGAAATTAAAGAGGGTGGTAAAACATATGTCATTGAAAAATATCAAGCTACTTTCGGTGCTAAAAAATAACCCTTTCTTTTAATCACGTTCTGCCGCCGTTGTGCGGCAGATTTTTCTAATAAAGTATAATGAAAAAATATAGTTTCTTTTTACTCGCCTTATTTCCAACCTTGGCAATTTCTGCTCCGTCGCCGGAATTAAGCACAGAACTTGATAAACAAGTAAAAATTGCTGAGCCTGAAAAACAGCGAGAAAATCTACCGCACTTAGCGGAAGAACAGTCCGATTCAACACGAATTAGTCGTGAAGAATTAGAGCAAAACCAGCCGCTCACCACTCAATTATTATCACAGGCGATTTATTCTCGTGATGCTGATTTAATTGAGAAATTATTAGAAGTGTATCAAACCTTTCCTGAGCAAGATCCGATTTTAGTGCTATTTGCACAAGGAAAAGTGGCGGCATTAAATGATGATCAGGCAACTGCCATTGATAAATATCGTGAAGTGTTAGCACAAAATCCTAATTTAAATCCGGTGCGTATTGAGCTTGCAATCGCCTTGTTTAATCAGAAACAAGATGGTGCAGCAAAGGCTCAATTTGACAAAGCTAAAACAGCAGAAGATTTACCGGCACCGGTGATGGAAATCATTGACACTTATTTATCCGCTTTGAATGATCGTGATAGCTGGAATGTGGATATCGCCTTTAATTATGTGCGAGATACAAACGTGAATAATGTGGGCAGTGGCAAGCAAGTTATACTTGCAAATGGGGGCGTTTTAACTCGAGCTGATGATATGATGCCACAAAGTGCTCATGGGCTAGCATATTCCTTAGATATTTCTCGTGACTTTAATTTATGGGGTTCGAATTATCTTTCAGTCGGTAATGAGTTTTTTGGTAAAAGTTATTGGGATAATCATGAATATGACGATCTTTCTAATCGTACATTTATTGGTTATGCCTATAAAACTGCAAAACAAACTTTCCGCTTAAAACCTTTTTATGAAAAACGTTGGTATGGTGGTGAAAGTTATCGCTGGGGAAATGGTGTTCGTCTTGAACTCACGCATTGGCTTAATCCAAATTGGCAAATTGCTTTAGCCGGCGAGTTTGCTAAACAACGCTATTTTGATAGCCAAGTATTAAATGGTAATAATAAGCTTGTTTCTGCTACCTTATTATGGATGCCTAATCCTAAACGCTTTTTCTATTTAGGTTCCGATTTTTCTGCTGAGAGAACCTTAGTTCGCCAATATTCTTCAGACAGTAAAAGCTTGCGCCTAGGTTGGGGACAAGAATGGAACTGGGGCGTCTCTTCGCGTTTAGGACTTTCTTTAACACAACGTGAGTACAAAGATATTGCAAAACTTGCAAATGTTGATTTGTTTTCTTTTGGAAGAATTCGTAAAGACAAAATCTACGGTGTAAATTTAAGTCTTTGGAAACGAGATTGGCACTTATGGGGTATCACGCCGAAAGTCGTATTTAGTTGGAAGAAACAAGATAGTAATATCCCAGAAATGTATTCTTATACCCAAAAGAATGTAAATCTTATTTTTGAAAAAACGTTTTAGTCATCAATGAAACGTTATTTCTAAAACAACCATAAAAATAACCGCACTTTGAATTATCAAAAGTGCGGTTATTTTCTTTAGTGTTTTACAACGAAGGCTTTAATTAAGCTTGAGTTGCTTGGATTGCAGTTAATGCGATGGTGTATATGATATCATCCACTAATGCACCACGAGATAAGTCATTAACCGGTTTACGCATACCTTGAAGCATTGGACCCACGGCCACTAAATCAGCAGAACGTTGTACCGCTTTATAGCCGATGTTACCAGCGTTGATATCAGGGAATACAAATACGTTAGCTTGACCTGCCACTTTAGAGTTTGGTGCTTTAGATGCTGCTACATCTTTCATTACCGCCGCATCGTATTGTAATGGGCCATCAATTAATAAATCAGGACGTTTTTCTTGTGCAATACGCGTTGCTTCTTTCACTTTCTCTACAGATTGGCCTGAACCAGAAGTACCGGTTGAGTAAGAAAGCATTGCGACTTTCGGATTTAAACCAAATGCTTTTGCCGATTCAGCTGATTGAATTGCGATTTCAGCCAGTTGTTCAGCTGTGGGCTCTGGGTTTACTGCACAGTCCCCATACACTAATACTTGGTCTGGTAATAACATGAAGAACACCGATGAGATAATTGAGCTACCTGGTGCTGTTTTGATGATTTGCATCGGTGGACGAATCGTATTTGCAGTGGTGTGAACGGCACCAGAGACTAAACCATCTACCTCGCCCGCTTCTAACATCATAGTACCTAATACAACGGTGTCTTCTAATTGCGCGCGTGCTTGTTCTTCAGTTAAACCTTTAGATTTGCGTAATTCAACTAAACGAGCAACATAGTTTTCACGTACGTCAGCGGGATTGATGATCGTTACATCTGCACCTAAAGTCACGCCTTGTTCCGCTGCAACTTTTTTCACAGATTCAGGATCTGCTAATAATACCGATTTTGCAATACCACGTTCAGCACAGATAGCTGCCGCTTTAACGGTACGAGGTTCATCACCTTCTGGTAATACGATGGTTTTACCTGCTTTGCGTGCTAAATCAGTTAATTTGAAACGGAATACCGCTGGAGAAATACGTGCTTCACGACCAAGTGGTGCAGAGATTGCATTCGCTAGTGCTTGAGCATCTAAGGTTTTAATTTTGCCTGCTTGTGCACCAAATACCCCTAAGATGTCAGAGTTGTTCACACCGCCAAATTCTGAAGCAACGGCTTCGACTAATGTGCCTTCTTCATTGTTTGCCACTAAGATAATTTGTGCATCTAAAGTTTGTGCAATCGCGAAGTTTAAGCTATTTGCAAAAGGCGCTTGAGCTGAAGGTTGAACACCTTTAACAACCACTAAATTTGCATTTAATGCTTGGAAATCAGCAACGATTTTTTCTAATAACACGTCTTTTTGATTATTGGCGATTAATGCTTGAGCGGCTTTTACATCTTCTACTGCATTGAATACGACAGCGCCTGTTGTTTTAGTTGCGTCTAATGCTGCCGCTAAATTTGCTTCTGCGCTAGTTGGAATAAGAATAACTGCTTTAGTCATTTTGATATACCTTTTAATGAATGAAAAAACCTGCTGATTTCTCAGCAGGTTTGAAGGAAGTTGATTAGCCCGCTAAACGTGCTGTATCTTGTGCAATTACTAATTCTTCGTTAGTTGGAAGAACGATCGCTTTGAATGCAGAGTCATCAGCAGTGATTACGCCTGATTTGCCAAAGCGAGCAGCAAGGTTACGTTCTTGGTCTAATTTGATACCGAATAATTTTAAGTGGCCTAACGCTAATTCACGAACGTGAGCTGAGTTTTCACCAATACCACCTGTAAATGCAATTGCATCTAAGTGATCATCACCTAAAACGGCCATGTATGCACCGATGTATTTTGCTAAACGGTAGCTGTAAACATCTAATGCACGTTTTGCTTCTGGTTTAGATGCGTCGTCGTAGTTATCTTCTGCATAACGACAGTCGCTCGTTACTTCAGTTAAACCTAAAAGACCTGATTTTTTCACTAAGGTCTCTTCGATTTGCTCCATTGACATGCCTAAGTTTTTGTATAGGTAGAAAACGATCGCAGGGTCGATGTCACCACAACGTGTACCCATGACTAAACCTTCTAATGGGGTTAAACCCATAGATGTGTCGATACATTTACCATGACGAACCACAGAAACAGAACCACCGTTGCCTAAGTGACAGATGATTGCGTTTACTTGGTCTGCCGGTTTGCCTACGTATTCAGCGACTTCACGAGAAACGAAGTAGTGGCTGGTACCGTGTGCACCGTAGCGACGTACGCCATGTTCTTTGTAAAGTGAGTATGGAAGTGCATAGAGATATGCTTCTTCAGGCATAGTTTGGTGGAATGCTGTATCAAAAACTACAACGTTCTTATCTTTTAAGTGTGGGAATGTTTTGAATGCTTCACGGATACCGATTAAGTGAGCAGGGTTGTGAAGTGGAGCAAATTGTGCTGCATCTTCAATACCTTTAACTACCTCATCTGTTACGATAACAGATTGAGTGTATTTCTCACCACCGTGAACGATACGGTGACCAATCGAGGTGATAGAGTTTTTAAGCTCATCAGTCATAATGTTTGACGCGATGAAGTTAAGTGCTTCAGTGTGCGCTGCACCAGCACCTAAATCTGCACTACCTTTTTCACCGTTAAGTTTCCATTTGATACGAGCTTCAGGAAGATAAAATGCTTCTGCTAAGCCTGATAATCTTTCTTCACCTGTTGCAGGATCAAGGATTGCAAATTTTAATGAAGAACTACCACAGTTAAGGATGAGAACAAGTTTTGACATAGGAACCCTATTTTTGATTGAGGTTAATAAAAGTCCATTCAAAAGAACGGAGTATAAATCCTATATAGAATACACCTTTTAGCGTATAAAATAAATTAACTGGAGGGTAAAAATACGATCTTTTATTAGAAAAGTTGAAAATTTCAACAATTTCTAGTCAGGGATGACAATTAAACCTAAACTAGAGTATTATAAGTGCGGTTATTTTCAAGGATGTTTTTATGTCATCATTTTTTTCAACCTTAAAACAAGGGCAAATTTATTTGCAAACGTGGCCATTAGAAGCGAAGCTCGGCATGATTTTTCCCGAAAATCGCATTATTAAAGCCACAAAATTTGCACAAAAATTTATGCCTTTTATGGCAGTATTTGCGGTGGTCTGGCAGCAACTTTATGCCAAAGCAGATCTTACTGCATTTTCGCTTGCTATTTTGACCGCACTTTATGCGTTAGCAATGCCATTTCAAGGTTTATATTGGTTGGGGAAACGCGCAAAATCACCGCTAGAACCGCAAAGTTCTCAGTGGTTTTATGAGATTAGTGAACGTTTGAGAAAACAACATGAAAGTTTGCCAACTGTGCAAGATAAACCGACATATCAGCACTTGGCAGAAGTACTACGAAAGGCACAGCAAAAATTAGACAAAGCATTTTGGCAGGAAATCTAGCCAATGCTTCAAATTTAATTGACGCAAACGTTTTCCTTTTGTTGTTTTTTTATGTAAAATACTGCGGTCGCAATGGCGGCCCTTTTTAATTGAGAGACTATTTAATGATTGATTACATTATCATTGGCATCATCGCATTTTCGATTATCGTGAGTTTATTACGTGGATTTGTGCGAGAGGTGATGTCCCTTGCAAGCTGGGTCGTTGCATTTATTGTCGCTAGCCAATTTTATCCTTATCTTGCCACTTATCTTACTCAAATCGAATCTGACTACGTGCGTAATGGCACGGCAATCGGCATTTTATTTGTTTTAACCTTAATCGTCGGTGGCATTGTTAATTATGTGATTAGCCAATTAGTGGATAAAACAGGACTTACCGGAACAGATCGTGTTCTCGGTGCGGCATTTGGCTTAATTCGTGGGGCGTTAATCGTTGCTGCGATCTTATTCTTCTTGGATACCTTCACTAACTTTGAACAAACCGATTGGTGGAAAGAATCAAAATTAATTCCTCATTTCGGCTTCATTATTGAATGGTTCTTCCAACAACTACAAGCAAGTTCTAGTTTTTTAAACTCAACTTTTAAACAATAAGGTAATCAATCAGTATGTGTGGAATTGTCGGTATCGTTAGCCAAAATCCGGTTAATGAATCCATTTATGCAGCATTAACGTTATTACAGCATCGAGGTCAAGATGCGGCGGGGATTGTCACAATCGATGATGAAAACCGCTTTCGTTTGCGTAAGGCTAATGGTCTTGTAAGCGATGTGTTCAGACAAGAGCATATGTTACGTTTACAAGGTCATGCAGGCCTCGGACATGTACGTTATCCAACAGCCGGCAGTTCAAGCGTATCTGAAGCGCAGCCTTTCTATGTTAACTCACCTTATGGTTTAAGCATTGTTCACAATGGTAACTTAACCAACTCAACCGAATTAAAAGATAAACTATTTAAAGAAGCGCGTCGTCATATAAATACCAATTCGGATTCAGAGCTTCTTCTCAATATTCTTGCTAATCATTTGGATAGAGTGAATAAATACCATCTCGATCCGCAAGATATTTTTAATGCAATTCGTGCGACACACAAAGATATTCGTGGTGCTTATGCATGTTTAGCGATGATTATTGGACATGGTATGGTGGCATTTCGCGATCCATTTGGTATTCGTCCACTCGTGTTAGGTAAACGAGAAGAAAATGGCTTTGTGGAATATATGTTTGCTTCTGAAAGTGTGGCATTAGACGTCGCAGGTTTTGAATTAGTGCGTGATGTTGCACCGGGTGAGGCGATTTATGTGACCTTTGATGGCCAGCTTTATGCTGAGCAGTGTGCAGAAAATGCGGTCTTAAATCCGTGTATTTTTGAATACGTGTACTTTGCTCGTCCTGATTCAACAATAGACGGTGTGTCTGTCTATGCGGCACGTGTTCACATGGGCGAACATTTAGGCAAAAAAATTGCAAAAGAATGGGTTGAGGAAGCAGACAATATTGATGTGGTGATTCCAGTTCCGGAAACTTCAACAGATATTGCTTTACAGATTGCGAAAATCTTAGGCAAACCTTATCGTCAAGGCTTTGTGAAAAACCGCTATGTTGGCCGTACATTTATTATGCCGGGCCAAGCACAACGTATTAGTTCAGTCCGTCGGAAGCTCAATACGATTAAAGCAGAATTTAAAGATAAAAATGTGTTATTAGTTGATGATTCCATTGTTCGTGGCACAACATCCGAACAAATCGTGAGTATGGCTAGAGCAGCGGGTGCGAAGAAAATTTACTTTGCATCAGCCGCACCAGAAATTCGTTACCCGAATGTGTACGGCATTGATATGCCAACAAAACAAGAACTTATTGCCTATGGCCGTAATGTTGACGAAATTGCGAAATTAATTGGCGTAGATAAATTGGTTTTCCAAGATCTTGAGGCGTTAACTGAATCAGTACGCCAAGAAAACCCAGCCATTCAAGGCTTTGATTGTTCTGTCTTTACTGGCGAATATATCACCGGCGATATCACACCAGAATATCTTGATAGCATTGCTTCTCAACGTAGTGATTCGGCAAAGAAAAAACGGGAAAAAGATGCAAGTAACCTTGAAATTCATAATGAAGGTTAATCGCGTTTGAGATCGTAAAAAAGCACTAAATTCAATGAAGCGTTTAGTGCTTTTTCTTTTTGATTAGATATAAAGAAAAATGACCGCACTTGATATATTCAAAGTGCGGTCATTTTTTAATGTATTTTAGTCTTTATAAAAATCATTATAAAGTGTACTTTCAAATTGCACGAGTGGAGCGCGTTTCGTTTTACTTTCTAAATCGCCAGTGGAGTAACCATTGATGAATTGAACGAAAGCTACTTTCTCACCTCGCGCATTGGTCATAAAACCAGCAAGGTTATAAACACCTTTTAATGAGCCTGTTTTCGCGATGACATTTTTAACCAATGGTGGATTAATTAAGCCGCCGCGTCCGCTGATGGTTCCATCTACACCTGCAATCGGGAAAGTTTCCATTAAATGCAGTGTATCTTCATTTTTAGCGATGTACTCCAAAACAGAAAGCATGGTTTTCGGTGCAACCAAATTGTGACGAGAAAGGCCAGAACCATCAGCTAAAATGCTATTGCCAAATTTAATACCTTGTTTTTGTAATACTGATTTAACCGCCAATGTACCTAATTGGAATGAAGCAGGGCGCTTATAGTAATTGTAGGCTACCGCTCTAAATAAAGCATCTGCAATCTGGTTATCCGATTTTTTCATCATTTTTTTCAATAACTCAGGCAGCGGTTTTGATAAATGCTGTGCAAGTTTTTGCCCTTGCTGTGGTTTTTGAGGCTGTTTTACTTTACCCGAAAATTCGATGCCAAGACGTTTTAATTGGCGTTGAATAATGGCAGCAGCGTAGGCATCTGGATCTTGTACTGCAAAACTAAGACCAAAAGGTTTTGCTTGACGCGCAATACAGCCTTTAACTTGATAGCGATTATTGTCATGAACGACAACGTCTAATTGGCAATAACCGGCTTCTTGTTGATCTGCAATATATACTTGTCCGAAAACTTGAATCGGGAATTGTGCAGGGACGTTAATTTTTACGGTTTCACCTACAGGTTGATTCGCATCCAGTTCTGCATAGAAACAGTTATTATCGATATTTGCCGCTGCAGGAGGAGAGTTAAAGCACATGGTGAGATCGTTCCAAATCCAACCTAATCCACGGTCGTGGCTCGCAAATACAGAGGTATCTAACACGAGATCGCCATTAATTTTCTGAATACCTTGATTTTTTAAGTTAGCGAGTAGGGTGTAAAGTTGTCCACTGGTGAGATCGGGGTCGCCAGTAAACTGCACAACAAGATCACCTTCTAAGATATTATTCTGAATTTTTCCGTTACTTAAAAGTGAAGTCTCAAACTGGAAAGCATCGCCCAATACCAATTTAGCCGCTACAGCGGTAAAGACTTTTTGCGTACTGGCTGGCAACATAAAGGTTGAACCATTGTAATCGGCAATAATTTGATCTTTATTGAGGTTTTTGGCAATGATGCCAGCCGATGCACCTTCCGGTAAATATTGGGTGATTGAAGTGACATCAACTTCAGCTATAGAAGAAAAAGAAAATCCGAGTGTGATAAATGCTGCTTTAAGTGCGGTCGAAATGGAAGATTTTTTACTCATTTTAGTACTGTTCTAGTTGCTATTTTTCTTAAGACGGATAATAATAAGCTCCGAACTCAATTGAGTAAATCATTTTTTATTTTTCATTGGCTACGGCAAGGTTGCAAGACGTTGTCGTGGTTTTGTTTTTACCAAATTTCAAGGAAAAAGAATGAAACAAATTCCAATGACCGTGCGCGGTGCGGAGTTATTACGAGAAGAATTAGATTTCTTAAAAAATGAGCGTCGCCCAGAAATTATCAAGGCGATTGCTGAAGCACGTGAGCACGGCGACTTAAAAGAAAATGCAGAATATCACGCCGCGCGTGAGCAACAAGGTTTTTGCGAGGGACGTATTCAAGAGATTGAAGGCAAACTTGCAAATTGTCAGGTTATCGATGTCACTAAATTGCCGAATAACGGTAAAGTTATTTTTGGCGCCACAGTTGTATTAGTGAATACCGATACCGATGAAGAAGTGACTTATCAAATCGTAGGTGATGATGAGGCAGATATTAAATCAGGTTTGATTTCTGTGAATTCACCGATTGCCCGTGGTTTGATAGGCAAAGAGTTGGATGATACCGTGAATATCACCACACCAGGTGGAACGGTTGAGTTCGAGATTATTGAAGTTAATTACATCTAAAAAACATCCCCTCAAATTGAGGGGATAACAATTATTTACGAGGCAGCTGTATTTTGCCTTCTTCGCTTGGTCTATAAAGAACCAAAATATGTCCGATAGTTTGAACGTTAGATGATTGTGTTTCACGCACGATCGCATCGATGATCAATTGTTTGGTTTCACGATCTGCACCAGCAATTTTCACTTTGATGAGTTCGTGATGATTTAATGCATTATCGATTTCGGCTAATACCCCTTCGGTTAAGCCGTTACCGCCAAGCATGACGACAGGACTAAGGTGATGAGCGAGTCCTTTTAAAAATTGTTTTTGTTTTGTTGATAAAATTGTCATAAGGAGTCCTTTAATAAAATGAATATTTGTCATGAAGAGACCGAAAAAAGCGGTCAGAAAAAATGTGGTTTTTCAGCACTTTTTGGTAAGTCTAGCCTTGAATTTGGCAGATTGTACCCAAATATAGATGAAACTACTACAAAAAATAGTACAAAAGATAGAGTTTATGGGAAAGAAAAAACGTTCAGCGAGTTCTTCTCGTTGGCTAAACGAACATTTTAAAGATCCGTTTGTTCAGAAAGCACACAAGCAAAAATTACGCTCTCGTGCTTACTTTAAACTAGATGAGATTCAACAAACAGATAAATTGTTCAAGCCAGGAATGACCGTAGTTGATCTCGGTGCTGCTCCAGGAGGTTGGTCACAATATGTCGTGAGCCAAATCGGTGGAAAAGGAAGAGTCATTGCGTGCGATATTTTGGATATGAATCCAATTGTCGGCGTTGATTTTTTACAAGGCGATTTCCGTGATGAAAACGTGCTGAATGCATTATTAGAACGTGTTGGGGAAGCTAAAGTTGATGTAGTGATGTCCGATATGGCACCGAATTTTAGTGGTATGCCATCGGTTGATATTCCGCGAGCAATGTATTTAGTGGAACTGGCTTTAGATATGTGTAAGCAAGTTTTGGCGAAAAAAGGCAGTTTTGTGGTCAAAGTATTCCAGGGGGAAGGCTTCGATGAGTATTTGCGTGAAATTCGTTCACTGTTTAGTGTGGTAAAAGTACGTAAGCCAGAGGCCTCTCGTGGACGTTCGCGCGAAGTTTATATTGTAGCGAGTGGTTATAAAGGTGAATAATTGCTTTGATAGCTTTTCATTGTGTCACGGATGAGATAGTATCTCGTTTTATTTTAATTAACTTAAGAAAGGCAGGTTAAACCTTGAACGATATGGTCAAAAATCTAGTTCTATGGGTTGTGGTCGCAGTTGTCATGATGACGGCTTACCAAAGTTTTAACTCCAATGGCGTGAGTGACTCAACAGATTACACAACTTTTGTGTATGATGTGAGTAATAGTCAAGTGAAAGAAGCGCGTTTTGATGCGAATGAAATCACTGTGACCAAAAATGACGGTTCTAAATATATGACCGTCATGCCACCGTTGGAAGATAAAAAACTCTTAGATGACTTATTAAATAAAAAAGTCAAAATCGAAGGTACGCCTTTTGAAAAACGTAGTTTACTATCACAAATTTTGATTTCTTGGTTCCCGATGCTCTTCCTTGTTGGAGTATGGATTTTCTTCATGCGCCAAATGCAAGGTGGTGGCGGCAAAGCCATGAGCTTTGGTAAAAGCCGCGCGAAAATGCTGAACCAAGACCAAATCAAAGTCACTTTTGCTGATGTCGCAGGTTGTGATGAAGCAAAAGAAGAAGTGGGTGAAGTGGTTGATTTCTTGCGTGAACCGAAAAAATTCCAAAACCTGGGTGGTAAAATTCCAAAAGGTATTTTGATGGTTGGCCCTCCTGGTACAGGTAAAACTTTATTAGCTAAGGCTATTGCGGGTGAAGCAAAAGTACCTTTCTTTACGATTTCAGGTTCTGACTTTGTGGAGATGTTTGTGGGTGTTGGTGCTTCTCGTGTACGTGATATGTTTGAGCAAGCAAAGAAAAATGCACCATGCTTAATCTTTATTGATGAAATCGATGCGGTAGGCCGCCAACGTGGAGCAGGCTTAGGTGGTGGGCACGATGAGCGTGAACAAACCCTTAACCAGATGTTAGTTGAAATGGATGGATTTGGTGGTAACGAAGGCGTAATCGTTATTGCAGCAACGAACCGTCCAGATGTACTTGATCCTGCATTAACTCGTCCAGGCCGTTTTGACCGTCAAGTTGTCGTAGGTTTACCTGATGTTAAAGGTCGTGAGCAAATTTTAAAAGTACACATGCGTAAAGTCCCTGTGGCTGATGATGTAGATGCTATGACACTTGCTCGTGGTACACCAGGTTATTCAGGTGCGGATTTAGCGAACTTGGTTAATGAAGCGGCATTATTTGCTGCTCGTAGCAATAAACGCACTGTATCAATGCTTGAGTTTGAAAAAGCAAAAGATAAGATCAATATGGGCCCTGAGCGTCGTACCATGATCATGACGGATAAACAAAAAGAATCAACAGCATACCATGAAGCTGGTCATGCCATTGTTGGTTACTTAGTGCCCGAACATGATCCGGTACATAAAGTCACGATTATTCCTCGTGGCCGCGCATTAGGTGTGACTTTCTTCTTACCTGAAGGTGATCAAATTAGTATCAGCCAAAAACAATTAGAAAGTAAACTTTCAACACTTTATGCAGGACGTTTAGCAGAAGATTTGATTTACGGTGAAGAAAATATTTCTACTGGTGCATCTAACGATATTAAAGTGGCAACCAATATTGCACGTAATATGGTGACCCAATGGGGCTTCTCAGATAAACTTGGTCCGATTCTTTATACCGAAGATGAAGGTGAGGTATTCTTAGGCCGCTCAATGGCGAAAGCAAAACATATGTCTGATGAAACGGCGCATGCGATTGATGAAGAAGTACGTGCGATTGTAAATCGTAACTATGCGAGAGCAAGACAGATTTTGATCGACAATATGGATATTCTTCACGCCATGAAAGATGCGTTAGTGAAATATGAAACCATTGAAGAAGAACAAATCAAACAGCTAATGAATCGTGAGCCTGTTACACCACCATCTGGTTGGGAGGATAACAAAGACACGAGCTCGAAAGCTAAGCCGCAAGAAGAAACTACAGAAAGTGCGGTTAATCATTCAGAAGATTCTGAAGAGTAAAAATAAAGCCTTCCTAATTAGGAAGGCTTTTTTATTTATAATGTCATTCTTTTCATCACTATATTCCGTTATAATCTAGCCTTTAAAATTTGATTTAAAAATTGACCGCACTTTATGAAACTTTATGCGAATAACAAATGTCTAGATTTATCATTCCCTCAAATTATGGGGATTTTGAATTTCACGCCCGATTCATTTTCAGATAGCGGACAGTTTTTTAGTCTAGACAAGGCATTATTTCAAGTTGAAAAAATGCTCAAAGAAGGTGCAACAA
Source organism: uncultured Haemophilus sp. (assembly GCA_905205995.1). Lineage (GTDB taxonomy): Bacteria > Pseudomonadota > Gammaproteobacteria > Enterobacterales > Pasteurellaceae > Haemophilus_D. Next base: position 21,145 of record CAJLFU010000029.1, read on the forward strand.
TTATTGATATTGGCGGAGAATCAACTCGATCAATGGCAGAAGAAGTGCCTGAAACTGAAGAGTTGCAACGAGTGATACCTCTTGTTGAAGCCGTGCAAAAACGTTTTGATTGTTGGATTTCAGTGGATACCTCTAAAGCAATTGTGATGCAAGAAGCGGCTAAGGTCGGCATGGATTTAATCAATGATATTCGAGCTTTACGTGAACCAGGTGCACTCGAAATAGCAGGACAGTTGAATTTACCCACTTGTATCATGCACATGCAAGGACAACCACGCACAATGCAGACTAATCCGCATTATGATGATGTAGTCCAAGATGTTTATCAGTTTTTAGAAGCTCGGACTCAAGCTTGTCTAGAGGCAGGAATTGCCAAAGAAAATATTATTTGGGATATGGGGTTTGGTTTTGGTAAGACCGTGCAGCATAATTATAAACTTTTACAGCAGTTAGCTCACTTTTGTGAAAGTGGTTATCCCATTTTAGCAGGCCTTTCACGTAAATCGATGATTGGTGCCGTATTAGATAAACCCGTGACTGAACGTGTTGTGGGAAGTGTAGCTGGTGCACTAATTGCTGCTCAAAATGGAGCGACAATTTTACGCGTGCATGATGTGGCAGCAACGGCAGATGCTTTGAAAGTATGGCAAGCAACGCAACAAGCGTAAGAATAGATTTTATATGTTGTAGAGTAAATGATTTCTACAACAGAAATTATTCAATTTATTAAGGAATAAATATGGCAAATCGTAAATATTTTGGTACAGATGGTGTACGCGGTAAAGTGGGTACTTATCCAATCACGCCAGATTTCGCATTGAAATTAGGTTGGGCTGCCGGTAAGGTTTTAGCTTCTCAAGGTTCTCGCACAGTATTAATCGGAAAAGATACTCGTATTTCAGGTTATATGTTGGAATCTGCTCTTGAAGCGGGTTTAGCTGCAGCGGGCTTAACTGCTGCATTTACTGGCCCAATGCCAACCCCTGCCGTAGCGTATTTAACTCGTACTTTCCGTTTAGAAGCAGGCATTGTGATTTCTGCATCACATAACCCTTACTATGATAATGGAATTAAATTCTTCTCTGCGGAAGGAACAAAATTACCAGACCATATTGAAGAGGCTATTGAAGCCATGCTCGATCAGCCAATGGATTGTGTTGAATCAGCTGAATTAGGTAAGGCTCGTCGTATTAACGATGCGGCAGGTCGTTATATTGAATTTTGTAAGAGTACATTCCCGGCTCATCTTGGTTTAGATGGTTATAAAATCGTGGTGGATTGTGCAAATGGTGCGACCTATCATATTGCACCAAATGTATTACGTGAATTAGGCGCGGAAGTAATTGAAATTGGTGCGACTCCAAATGGGATTAATATCAATGAGAAATGTGGTGCAACTGATGTAAAAGCATTACAGGAAAAAGTGCTTGAAACTAAAGCGGATGTTGGTCTTGCTTATGATGGTGATGGTGACCGTATTATGATGGTGGATCACTTAGGTAATAAAGTAGATGGTGACCAAATCCTTTTCATTATTGCTCGTGAAGCTTTACGTTCAGGCCAATTAAAAGGTGGAGTAGTAGGCACATTAATGAGTAATATGAGCCTAGAAATTGCCTTAAAAATGTTAGGTGTGCCTTTCGTTCGTGCTAATGTTGGTGACCGTTATGTATTGGAAAAAATGGTAGAGCATGGCTGGACATTAGGTGGAGAAAACTCAGGCCATATCATTATCGCTGATAAAAATACGACAGGTGATGGTATTATTGCATCACTAGCTGTATTAAGCGCAATGGTTCAACATCGTTTATCTTTAAATGAGCTTGCAAGTGCGGTGAAATTGTTCCCTCAAGTACTGATTAATGTTCGTTTTGCGGGCGGTGCAAATCCATTAGAAAGTGAAGCAGTAAAAGCGGTAGCCGCTGATGTGGAAAAACGCTTAGAAGGTAAAGGTCGAATTTTACTGCGTAAGTCAGGTACAGAGCCACTTATTCGCGTAATGGTGGAATGTGAAGATGGCGCACTTGCAAAACAATGTGCAGAAGAAATTGCAGAAGCAGTGAAAGCAAATTAAATAAGTGGGGGTTTGCCCCCATTTTTGATCGGAAAATTTATCTTTTATTATTTTAGGAAAGCAGAATATGAAAATTTTTATTATGCGTCATGGAGAAGCCGAAGTTGTCGCTTCATCAGATGAGACTCGGCGTTTAACTGACTATGGACGCAAACAATCAATATCACAAGGTCAATGGCTTAAAACACATCTAAATTCAACCGCACTTTCAGTTCAGAAAGTGATTGTCAGTCCTTATGTTCGTGCTCAAGAAACGTTTGAGCTCGTCAATTCAGCGTTAGACAATATTCTTAATGATGTTGAAACTTGGAGTGGAATTACACCTTACGGGAATGCGACGTTGGTAGTAGATTATTTATCTGTTTTACAGGAACAAGGGGTTGAAAGTGTTTTGCTTATTTCTCATTTACCTTTAGTGGGCAGTATTGTTTCGGAGCTTTATGGCAAGCGAAATCCAATCAGTTTTTATCCCTCAACGATTGTTCAAATCGACTGGAATGGAGAAAAAGGTACGATTGAAACCTATCATTATCCTAAAGAGAATAGCTAAAATTGATTGAAGATAATGCGAAAAATAAAGTCTTATGTGATTTACTTTTTTAAACTATAACTATATTTAACATTAGTGTTCACGAATAAAGTTAACACCTAGAAAGAGTTAATTTCTAGGTGTTTTTTAAAATTTTTTTTGATAGACTGAAAGTGAGCTATAACTGAATAGCTTAAATTAGCCACTATAATGATACAAGGAGAGTAGTTATGAAAAATAATATCGAAGATAAAGCAACTGAAGTAAAAGATATGACAGTGAATGCTGCAGCACAAGTTAAAGATGCATTATTTGCAGCGGCTAACTATATTAAAGATGCAGTGACACATAAAGCGTCTGAGGCAAAAGAAGTGGTCGAAGACAAAGCTACTGAAGTGAAAGATGTAACTGAAGATAAAGTATCTGAAGTAAGAAAAGCAGTTTCTGAAGCAAAAGAAGCAATCGATGATAAAGCTACTGAAATGAAAAAAGCTATCGATGAAAAATTTTCTGAAGTAAAAAGAGCTGTCGAAGATAAAGCATCAGAAGTGAAAAAAGCAGTTTCAGAAGCAAAAGATGAAGCAGCAGACAAAGCAGCCGAGCTAAAAGATGAAGCTGAAGATAAAGCATCAGAAGTGAAAAAAGCAGTTTCAGAAGCA
>CAJLFU010000030.1 GCA_905205995.1 uncultured Haemophilus sp.
TCGCCTTTTTCGCCTTTAGCGCCAGCTACACCTTGGTCGCCTTTGTCGCCTTTTTCGCCTTTAGCACCAGCTGCACCTGTGTCACCTTTAGCACCTGCGGCACCAGTGTCACCTTTAGCACCAGTTGCACCGTCTTTACCATCTTTACCGTTTTTACCGTCTCTTACGATAGCCGTAGTAACTGTGCCAGTAGTCCGATCGGTAAAAGTGATTGTATGGGTACCGTTTTTCTCATCATCGTCAACGGTAACCTCGATGATGCTGTTAATGCCAGGGGTACCGTTTTCACCAGTGTCACCTTTTTCGCCTTTCGCACCAGCTACACCAGGGTCACCTTTTTCGCCTTTCGCTCCATCTTTAAGGATAGTTGTTGTAGTGCTACCATCGCTGTTGGTAACAGTAAGAGTGTGGGTGCCATCATTGTTATTGGTCACCGTTGCTGTAACGCTCTTACCATCCTTACCATCTTTACCTTTTAAAGCGTTATAGATGTCACTTTCAGTATCAATCTGAAGTTTATAAGTATTATTGGTGTCTGCAGTCATTTTTAGACCGTCAAGTGCAACTAGTTGTAACTTAGGGTTACCCGCCATACCTGGTCTATAAATATAATCAGTAGATACTTGATCACCTTTTCCTTCTTTATTTTCATTGAATCCTTGGAAAATAAATGGATTATTATAAAGCTGAGAACCATTCACCGCATCTTGAGAAGTTGAATTAACTTGACCTGCTGCTAATCCAGTGATCTGTTGGTTATTCATTTGAATACCGTTGGTATTAATTTTAATACCACCAATATTCGCTGTATTAAAGATCACATCATCTTTCGTTGCGATAATAACATCACCTTTATTTTGTGTTAACTTGATGTTTTTACCCGCAAGCAATGTTACATTTTCATCTGGTGCAATATTTTCAGTTGCTTCAGTTGATTCACCCGCTTCTTTTTTGGTTTTTAAATTCCAGCCCTTGCCTAATTTCTCTGCAACAGCGTATAACTGAGAACCGTTGATCGCATCTGTTGACTCTTTAGTAATACGACCAGCCGCAACATTTTGGATTTGACGCTCATACTCTGCATCACCCACAGAAACAACAGCACCTGTACCTAATTTACTGTTGTTACCAGCAAAACCTTCAAATGTATAATCACCTACTTTTGCGTTATTTACTTGTTCATAACTATCAGCGGCTACAGATCCAACACCCAATGCGACTGAATATACTGCTGTTGCACTTGCACCGGCACCTAATGCTAAAGTATCTTTAGCTAAAGCTTTTGCTTCTAAACCAATTGCGGTCGCATTTGCTCCAGTTGCACTAGCCTGTGTACCAATTGCAATACTACTTACACCACTTGCATTTGATTGAGTACCGGTTGCAATTGCAGCATTTGCTGATGCATTAGAGTTAAAACCTGTCGCAATTGAACCATGCGCACTAGAGGCCGCACCAGCACCTGTCGCGATTGCAAAGTTGCCTGAAGCATTTGCCTTAGAACCTGTTGCAATTGCATCTTCTTTACTTGCTGAAGCCTGATAACCAATTGCTGTTGCAGTATCAAAACTTGCATTTGCACCTTGACCTACTGCAATTGTTGCAAAACCAGTTGCATTTGCTGTTTTACCCATAGCAATTGCAGAACCTACACCACGGGTATCTTCTGGTGTTACTGGTACTGAGCTGCCAGGTTTATTTCTAGGTTTAGGTGCTGGTTGAGTACTTCCACCATTTGCAACAGATGAGGTACCGATTGCAATATCAGATTCGGTATTTGCAGTTGCCGAAAAACCTTGTGCAATTGTACTTACATCTTTTGCTTTAGCACCACGACCAACTGCAATAGCTTGATCTTTCAGTGCTTTTGAACCACCACCGATCGCTACTGATGAAAAACCATGAGATTCAACTGAAGTACCAATAGCAATAGAGTTTACATTTGTTGCCCCTGCATTTGGAACACTTGCTGTGGTCGCACCTAGATAAACTGAATTATCACCACGTGCTTTTGCATGACTACCGATGCCCACAGCACCATCTCGGGTAGCATTAGAATGATCACCGATTGCAATCGCTGCTAAAGCTGTACCAACAGTACTACTCCATGTTTTATCTGAATTTTGAGTATAGGTATTATCTAACTTACCTGAAGAACCGTCATATACTGTTTGTGCACCAGGTTTAACAGAAGAAAATGCACCAATCGCAATGACGCTGGATTCTTTATCCTGTCCATTTTCTTTATCCACACCAGGTTTTAAACCTGAATTAGCTGTTGCTTCTTTACCAATAGCGATAGCCAAGTGACTTGGAGCATTAGCTGAAGTTGAAATAGCTACTGTATCTAAAGCTGTTGCAGTTGCATTATTACCTACTGCAATAGCTCTTGCATCACCCGCAGTAGCAATAGCACCATTCGGTGCGATACTTATTCTATTATTATCTAGCCCTACTGCAGCCGTTGCTGATTGAGATACTGCTAATGAACCAATCACAGCACCAGCAAGTGCGGTCAATTTCACAATTTTTTTAGACTTGGTTTTACCCTTAGCATGCCCAAGTTCAGAAACAGCAGTCCACGTTTGTGTAGCATGATTCCAAATAACTTTAAACACTTTGTTCATGAGTTTTATTCCTTTTTATTAGGATTGTTGAGAAGCTGTTGCGCAGACAACAGCACCAAAAAATTCAGCATCAAAAAGGTGGCGACAACAAATTTAGCCAATAGTTTCCCTTACCCTTCTGGTCAGAACGCCTTATTTTAAGCCAACTTTGTATAAAAAGAAAGCATCAAAAAAAAGATTTATTAAAAATTACAAGCAATTAAGGTAAATTTTAAGTTATGTAAATATATGTAAAGATTTACATTAAATTTTATTAAATTATGTAAATAATTGTAAATTTCGGATAAAAAATAAACAAATCTAGGTATGAAAAATCCCATCATTTATCTATCCCTTTACGAAAGGGAGGATTTATATCAAACTAAAGCAAGCGAATAAGATTAATTAAGGAAGAAAGGCATGACAATTTGGAAAAAAGCGTTCACGCTTGAGCAGCTTAATGAAATGGGGAAACACTGTGCTGTTGGGCATTTAGGCATTGTGATCTCAGCTTATGGTGAAAACTGGATTGAGGCAAAAATGCCTGTTGATCATCGCACCACTCAACCTTTCGGTTTATTACATGGTGGTGTATCTGTCGCGTTGGCTGAAACTATTGGCTCGCTGGCGGGATTTCTCAGCATAGAAGAAGGTCAAGTTGCCTTGGGATTAGATATCAACGCCAATCATCTTCGGCCTGTGAAAAAAGGTTTTGTTACCGCAAAAGCAACACCAATTGCTTTAAATCAAAATACCCATGTTTGGCAAATTGACATTCGCGATGAACAAGATAAACTCTGTTGCGTTTCTCGATTAACGCTTTCTATCAAACATTTATGAATACAACAAAAAAAATTGGTATCATTTTAGCCAATCTTGGTACGCCAGATGCCCCTCAACCCGCGGCGATCTCTCGTTATTTGTGGGAATTTTTAATGGATCCTCGTGTGGTCGATTTGCCTCGTTGGAAATGGTATCCTCTTTTAAAAGCCATTATTTTACCGATGCGTTCTAAACGCATTGCACGAAATTATCAATCTATTTGGACAGAACAAGGCTCTCCCCTACTTGCCATTACAAAGCAACAACAAGCGGGGCTACAAGCTTATTTGACTGAACAAGGCATCAATGCACAAGTTGAAATTGCCATGACTTATGGCAATCCTTCGATGCAAAGTGCGGTCAAAAATTTACTCAAAAATGATGTGGAACATATGATTGTGTTGCCGCTTTATCCACAATATTCCAGCACCACAACAGGCGCATTAATCGATGCTTTCAATCGAGCCATTGCACGAGAACGCAATATTGTGCCTTTTGAGTTTATTCATTCTTATCACCTTGATGAAAACTACATTAATGCGGTGGTGGATTCCATCAAAGTGCGGTTAAAACCCGATGAGTTTTTGCTCTTTTCTTATCATGGCATTCCATTACGTTATGAGAATATGGGCGATTATTATCGTCAGCATTGTAAACAAACCACGATTGCCATCGTAGATAAATTAGGTCTCACAGAAAACCAATGGAATATGACGTTCCAATCTCGTTTTGGCCGTGAAGAATGGTTACAACCTTATACAGATCACTTTTTAGAAGAAGCCGCTTCTCAAGGGATTCAAAAAATAGCGGTAATTTGCCCAGGTTTTTCAGTGGATTGTTTAGAAACCTTAGAAGAAATTGAGGTTGAAAATAAAGAAACATTCTTAAATCATAGCGGTGTGTCTTATCACTATATCCCCGCATTGAATGCTGAAAAAGCCCATATTGAAATGATGGGAAAATTGGTTTTGGATAAGTTGAAGTAGTTAAATCTCCCCCTAGCCCCCTCTTTACAAAAGAGGGGGGATTTTAATGCAAATAAATGCTTTCTGTTCTTAACTCTCTCAAATATATTTCCAATAAAACTACTAAAAGCAACATCATAAAAAAGCCCCTCTTTTGTAAAGAGGTTGGGGAGATTAATTTTAAATAAGTTGCTGTAGTTAAATCTCCCCCTGCCCCCTCTTTACGAAAGAGGGGGGATATTTTAATGGCAAATAAATGCTTTCCGTTCTTAACTCTCTCAAATATATTTCCAATAAAACCACTAAAAGCAACATCATAAAAAAGCCCCTCTTTCGTAAAGAGGGGTTTGGGGAGATTTAAAATAGTTTATGAAATCCAAACAAAAAGGCGAACCTTTCGATTCGCCTTTTCAGATTTTTTCTAATCAAAGATTAGAAGAATACACGCATACCTACACCGATAGCTCTGTCTTTAACTTTACCATCGTAAGAATCGTTAACGTACTCTTTAGTAGTCGCATATTTGCCTTCTACAAATAATACAACTTGTTTATGAAGTTTGTAATCTGCACCAAGTAAGAAAGCGTGAGTTTTCTCTTTATCAGCTTCGCCTTTCACGCGTTCATATAGGTAGTTACCATATACTTGAGATGCTGGAGTTACTTGATATGCAAAACCTGGAGATACATAGAATTTATTTGTTTTGTCACTATCTTTCTTAACATGTGCATAACCAAAATCACCAGTTAATTTGAACTCACCAAATTTATAGCCTAATGATGCTAAGAAACCATCTACACGGTGTTTATATGTTGCATTAGTTTCAAGGTTAGTGTGACCATAAGCGAAACGAGCATCTAAATCACCTGCTGTGTATAATGCACCTAAACCATATGCATTTTTAAGACCAACTTTAAGTAAGTTACCTTTATCGTTATGACGTTGACCGAAGTTGTAGTTTGCACTTAATTGTAAGCCTTCAATACCTTTATAGTCGTAACGAACTACACCTGTACCTGAAGTTGGGATATAAGCACCTTTTGGAATGAAACCATATTCATAGTCATTAGCTTGGCTTAAATCATCCGCGATAGTTAGTTGACGACCGAATGTGATATCACCAGTTGCTTTGCTACCTAAACCTACATAAGCACGTTTAGCATAAAGGCTACCGAATTGGTCACGAGAATCTGTATCATCGAAACGGAATTCTAAACGACCTAACGCATAGAAATCGTTATCTAAGTTGTGTTTTACAGTTACACCAAAACGTGAACCTGCGTTACGTAAAGCGGAATTTGCAGTTTTAGTTGAATTACCTGCTTTGTCATACTTTTTAGCATCCGCTTTTTCTAAGATTAAACGAAGAGAACCGTTTAATTCAACTTTAGTACCTTCGTTGTCATAAATTACTGCTGCGTTTGCTGCTGAAGCTGCAACTGCAGAAACGATTAATGCTGCTAGTGTCTTTTTCATAATTGTTATTCCTTTTGGTTGTTACCGACGATTTTTGATTGAAACAATTTTTCATAAAAAAGTTCAATCTCCGAAATAGACGCCGCAAATATTACAAAATAAACTTATAGTGTCAATGGGAGGAACCGCACCAATTTTCTAAAATTGGATCAAGATCACATTTTTAAAATAAAAAAGGTTGCTTTTTAACCAAAAAACAACCTGATATATCGAACTTTTCAGAATTTTCACTATACATTTATCTCTATTTTCTGAGCAAATTTTCTTTCTTTTCTTTAATTATGGGACGAAATAATTAATATTTTTTCGATAAATCTAAGCACATTCCACCGAAAATGAAATCACTTCTTTAATACTTTCAGCGCCTAATGCAATCATAATTAAACGATCGACACCTAAAGCCACGCCTGATGTATTCGGAATTCCTGCTTGTAATGCCGCCAGTAAACGATGATCAATTTCACGTTGTGGTAAGCCTGCTTTTTCGCGTAGGCGGTTATCTTGCTCAAATCGGTGTTGCTGTTCACGCGCATCGGTGAGTTCATGGAAACCATTGGCTAACTCTAAGCCTTTATAATAAAACTCAAAACGTTCTGCCACGCGGCTATCTTCTGGGCTTAGTTGAGCGAGCGCAGCTTGGGAAGAAGGGAAATGATAAACGGCAACAGGCGCTTCTTGTCCGATTTTGGGCTCTACCACTTCGCTGAATAAAAATTGTAATAAGGTATCACGATCTTCATCTTCATCTGCCATAAAGTTGTGCTTACGCGCTGCCTCTACTAATTCTTGACGAGTCGCAGATAATGGATCTAATCCTACATATTCTTGGAAGACAAACTGATAACTTAAGGTTTCTGCCGGTTTACAATCGAGGATCTGTTGTAATAAATCATCCACTTCATTCATCAGGCGATACATATCAAAGTGCGGTCGATACCATTCAAGCATGGTAAATTCCGGATTATGGCGATTACCTGCTTCTTCATTACGAAACACTTTGCCAATTTGAAAGATCGGTCCACTGCCTGCCGCCAGTAAACGTTTCATATGATATTCCGGACTAGTCGAAAGCCAGAGCGTTTTCGAGAGTTCATCAAAAGGCGCAACAAATTCGGTACTAAAGGTGGAAAGGTGAAGATCCGTTACGCCAAATTCACTTAAAACAGGCGTTTCCACTTCTAATAATCCACGTTCAGTAAAAAACTGGCGGATATCCGCAATAATTTTGGCACGCGCCAATAAGTTTTTAATTGAGGCGGAAGGTTGCCATTCTGCTTTTTTATCGCTAAGTGCGGTCATTTTTTTCTCCGTTTTCACCTTTAAAATGAATTAGGCTATTGTAAACAAGAGTGATTTTTAACTCAATAATCCGACTAAATCATTCTTAAACGCAAACGGTTATCATCTATAAATATATAAAAAATTAACTTTTTTGAGTTAGATCACACTTTTGATATTTTATCTGTTTATTCGGGAAAAAAAGTTACTAATTTGTAAACAAAAGTGGCAGAATTACCACAAGCCCCTATTAATTTAGGGCGTTTTATTTTTTTACTTTCTATATGATTGGAGGATATCGTGCAAACGGTTAATGTCGATATTGCTATTGTTGGTGCCGGTGGCGGCGGTTTACGTGCAGCAATTGCAGCAGCAGAAGCAAACCCTAACTTAAAGATCGCATTAGTTTCTAAGGTTTATCCTATGCGTAGCCATACGGTTGCAGCAGAAGGTGGTGCGGCTGCAGTAATTAAAGAGGAAGATTCCTACGATAAACACTTCCACGATACCGTTGCCGGTGGTGACTGGTTATGTGAACAAGATGTGGTGGAATACTTCGTTGAACATTCTCCAGTGGAAATGACTCAACTTGAACGTTGGGGTTGCCCTTGGAGCCGTAAAGCAGATGGCGATGTCAACGTGCGTCGTTTCGGTGGGATGAAAATCGAGCGTACTTGGTTCGCGGCAGATAAAACCGGTTTCCACTTATTACATACTCTTTTCCAAACATCCATTCAATATCCACAAATTCAGCGTTTTGACGAGCACTTCGTTTTAGACATCTTAGTTGATGATGGTCACGCTCGCGGTATGGTTGCGATGAATATGATGGAAGGCTCACTTGTTCAAATCAACGCAAATGCGGTTGTAATTGCAACTGGTGGTGGTTGTCGTGCATTTAAATTCAACACCAACGGCGGTATCGTAACTGGTGACGGTTTATCAATGGCATATCGTCACGGTGTTCCTCTTCGTGATATGGAATTCGTCCAATATCACCCAACCGGCTTACCGAATACCGGTATCTTAATGACTGAAGGTTGTCGTGGTGAAGGCGGTATCTTAGTGAATAAAAACGGCTACCGTTATTTACAAGATTATGGTCTAGGCCCTGAAACGCCAATCGGTAAACCTGAAAACAAATATATGGAACTTGGTCCGCGTGATAAAGTTTCACAAGCGTTCTGGCAAGAATGGAAAAAAGGCAACACCTTAAAAACTGCAAAAGGCGTCGATGTAGTTCATCTTGACTTACGTCACTTAGGTGAAAAATATTTACATGAACGTCTTCCATTCATTTGTGAATTAGCAAGTGCTTATGAAGGTGTAAACCCAGTTAATGAACCAATCCCTGTACGTCCAGTTGTTCACTACACCATGGGTGGTATTGAAGTGGATTACAACAGCGAAACTCGCATTAAAGGTTTATTTGCTGTGGGTGAATGTGCGTCTTCTGGTTTACATGGCGCGAACCGTTTAGGTTCTAACTCGCTTGCAGAATTAGTGGTTTTAGGCCGTGTTGCAGGTGAATATGCCGCACAACGTGCAGCAGAAGCACGACCTGCAAACCGTGCAGCAGTTGATGCTCAAGCTCAAGATGTTGTAGCTCGCCTTGAAGCACTTTATAACCAAGAAGGTAATGAATCTTGGTCTGAAATCCGTGACGAAATGGGTACCGTCATGGAAGAAGGTTGTGGTATCTACCGTGACCAAGAAAGCATGCAAAAAGCAGTAGATAAAATTGCTGAGCTTAAAGAACGTTATAAACGTATCCGTGTAACAGACCGTTCAAGCGTATTCAATACCGATGTGCTTTACACTGTAGAATTAGGTTACATCCTTGATGTGGCACAATCTATTGCAAACTCTGCAATTGAACGTAAAGAGTCTCGTGGTGCACACCAACGCTTAGACTACACCGAACGTGATGATGTGAATTATTTAAAACACACCCTTGCTTACTACAATGGCGATGATGCACCGCGTATTGAATACAGTCCGGTGAAAATCACTAAATCTCAACCAGCAAAACGTGTTTATGGTGCTGAAGCAGAAGCGGCAGAAGCGGCTGCGAAAGCTAAGGAGCAAGCAAATGGCTAATTCACCGGTAATGACTGTAGAAGTATTACGCTACAACCCAGAAAACGATCAAGAGCCACATTTAAGCTCTTATCAAGTACCTTATGATAACCAAACCTCTCTTTTAGATGCGTTAGGTTACATTAAAGATAAACTTGAACCGTCTCTTTCTTATCGCTGGTCTTGTCGTATGGCGATCTGTGGTTCTTGTGGGATGATGGTCAATAACAAACCCAAATTGGCTTGTAAAACGTTCCTACGTGATTACAGCGGCCATATGCGTATTGAACCATTAGCAAACTTCCCTATTGAACGCGACTTAGTGGTGGATTTAAGCCACTTTATCGAAAGTTTAGAGGCAATTAAACCTTATATTATTGGTAACGAAGCGCCAGCATTAGATGGTAAACCACATCCATCAAAAGAATTGCAAGTCAGCCGTACTAAACAAACGCCGGCACAGCTTGAAAAATATCGTCAATTCTCAATGTGTATCAACTGTGGTTTATGCTATGCGGCTTGTCCACAATTTGGTTTAAATCCTGAATTCTTAGGCCCTGCAGCGATTACAATGGCACACCGTTACAACCTTGATAACCGTGACCATGGTAAAACACAACGTATGCCATTATTAAATGGTAAAAACGGTGTTTGGAGCTGTACTTTCGTGGGTTATTGTTCTGAAGTGTGTCCAAAACACGTGGATCCTGCTTCTGCAATCAACCAAGGCAAACTGGAAAGTGCCAAAGATTATGTTATCTCAATGCTAAAACCAAAAGGCTAAGGGGAAGAATATGTCAGTAACAATAAGTAAACGTAAAAAATATGTTCGCCCAATGACGGCTACTTGGTGGCAAAAATTGGATTTCTACAAAGCTTATATGGTGCGTGAAGCGACCTCTATCTTTGCCGTATGGTTCTGTATCGTATTGCTTTATGGCGTACTTTGCCTTGCAAGCAATCCTGTTCCAGGTCTAGGCATTATTGATTTCATTGGCTTCTTAAGAAATCCAATTGTGGTGTTCTTAAATATCATCACATTAATTGCGACTTTATATCACACTGCAACTTATTTCGTGATGACACCAAAAGTGATGAACATCATTGTTAAAAATGAGCGTTTACCACATCACGTGTTAAGAAATGCACTTTGGGCAGTTACCGCTGTGATTAGTGTTATCGCATTGATTTTAGTTTATATGTAGGGAGAGAAAAAATGGTCGAACAAAATCCAAAACGCTCTGGTGAACCACCAGTATGGTTGATGTTTGGTGCTGGCGGGACTGTCAGTGCGATTTTCTTCCCTGTTGTGATCTTAATCCTTGGTTTATTGCTACCATTCGGATTAATTGATCCGCATAACTTAATTACATTCGCTTATTCTTGGATCGGAAAATTAGTTATCTTAGTTTTAACGATTTTCCCAATGTGGTGTGGTTTACACCGTATCCATCACGCGATGCACGATCTTAAAATCCACGTGCCCGCAGGCGGATTTATCTTCTACGGCCTAGCAACCATTTACACTGTTTGGGTATTATTTGCCGTATTAGGTTTGTAATTTAAAAATACTAAAGTGATAAGTAAAAGTGCGGTCAAAAATGACCGCACTTTTTTATTCTCAAAGAATCACTAAAATATTTTCTTAATCCTGAAAAACAAAAAACCCGACATAACGTCGGGTTTTCTTTTATCAAAAACTTTGATAATTATTCTGCAACAACGATAACATCTAATGTTGCAAATACTTCGCCGTGAAGTTGGAAACGAACATCGTGGTCACCAAGAGTACGGATTGGACCGTTTGGTAAACGAACTTCGCTTTTCGCAATTTCAACGCCTGCTGCAGTTACTGCTTCTGCTACATCACGAGTAGTGATTGCGCCGAATAAACGACCTTCCTCACCTGCTTTAGATGCGATAGTGACAGAACCTAATGCAGTCACTTGTGCTGCACGAGCTTGAGCTGCTGCAAGACTTGCTGCTGCCGCTGCTTCTAACTCTGCACGACGTGCTTCAAAGTGTTCAATGTTAGCTTTAGTTGCCATAACTGCTTTACCTTGTGGGATTAAGAAGTTACGAGCGAAACCAGATTTAACATTAACTTGATCACCTACGTTACCTAGGTGAACGATTTTATCTAAAAGAATTACTTGCATTTCCTAACTCCTTCTTAATTGTGATGAGAATCAGAGTAAGGTAATAACGCTAAATAACGAGCGCGTTTGATTGCGCGTGCTAATTGGCGTTGGTACTTCGCACGAGTACCGGTAATGCGGCTTGGTACAATTTTGCCGCTTTCAGAAATGTAGTTCTTTAATGTAGCGATATCTTTGTAATCGATTTCAACAACATTTTCCGCTGTGAAACGGCAGAACTTACGACGACGGAAATAACGTGCCATTTGGCTGTCTCCTAATCTATAAATTCGATTTGCTCGGCATGCAATACTAACTGTGTTAAACCATTTGAGGTTTTATGTGAAGTAATAAACCCCACCACTAGAAGTTTACTGCCGACCGTAATGCTTTGAGTTTTTTCTATTAACTTATTGCCACTGACTTGAACTGGCATCTTTAACCACGCTTGGCGTGATAAACCACTTTCGACTTGTTCGGAACGATGTTCCAGCCAAAACTGGCAATGCGCAATCCCGTTAGGGCTTTTGCTTCGCTTGGGTAATTGACACACAGTGCCGATTAACGAGAAGCGATTATCAAGTTTTGAATTACTCTTCAGCATCCTCAAAATCGTTGTTTTCAACTTCAGCTAAAGGTTTACGTTCTTCTTTAGCCGCTTTCATTGGGGACGCTTCGGTTACGGCGTGCTTAGTATGGATAACAAGACTGCGTAATACAGCATCGTTATAACGGAAAGTCGTTTCTAGCTCGTCGATGACTTGTTGAGGCGCTTCTACATTCATAAGCACATAGTGTGCTTTGTGTAATTTGTTAATTGGGTACGCTAATTGACGACGACCCCAATCTTCTAGGCGATGAACTTGACCACCAGCTTCTTTAACAGAACCTGTGTAACGTTCGATCATACCTGGTACTTGCTCGCTTTGGTCCGGATGAACCATAAACACGATTTCGTAGTGACGCATTACTGCTCCTTACGGGTTAATCAGCCTTTGACGTAGATTAGCCACCAATCTGCAAAGGCAAGGAACGAAAAAATGAACGTGGCTAAGGGCGCTGATTATACAGATTTTTTTCCAGACTTCAAATAATTTGTACGCTTTTCAAACAAAAAAAGCCGATATCAACATATCGGCTTTTCTTTTATTTCTAAATTAACGGCTACGGAAAATGATACGACCTTTGCTCAAGTCATAAGGTGTCATTTCTACGGTTACTTTATCGCCCGTTAAGATGCGAATGTAGTTTTTACGCATTTTGCCAGAAATATGTGCAGTCACCACGTGACCATTTTCTAACTCAACGCGGAACATGGTATTTGGTAAGGTTTCCAAAATTGTGCCTTGCATTTCAATGCAATCTTCTTTTGCCATTTTATCCTCTAAAATTATGATTTTTTTGACCGCACTTTTTGCGGGTTATAAATGAAAAACGGGCGAATTATAGCCGTTTTTAATGTTAGACGAAAGATTAAAATAGTATTTTGTTGAAATCCCCATTATTTTTTCAATAATTCGATTATAATATTTTAGAAAGTAGATCTAGCAGAAAATTTAATTTAGCATTCGAAACCAGTAAGATCTAGGCCTTATATGGCATCCACTTTCCAAGAGGACTGTTCTGTCGAAAAAGGCTAAAGCAAACTTTACTCAGATTTTCGTCAATTTGTATGTAAACCAATGACTTCAACCCAAGGGTTATTTATGGCTATACCTAAAATAATTGTAATTAGTTTAAAAAATTCAACAAGAAGAGAAAATATTGCTAAACGCCTTTCTGGTTTGGGGTTGGATTTTACTTTTTTTGATGCGACAGATGGGAAAAAACTGCCCGCTTCCGTATTAGAATCTGTTGATTATGATTTCTATCCGAAATACTATTTATCACCTAAGCCCTTAACACTTGGCGAAATTGGCTGTGCAATAAGCCATATTAAAGTTTATGAGCACATGGTAGAAAACAATATTGAAAGTGCCATTATTCTTGAAGATGATGCGATCGTTTCACAGCACTTTAAAGAAATTGTTGAAGATACGCTCAATAAAATTAATAAAAATCATGAGTTGATCTTTTTTGATCACGGAAAAGTTAAATCACATTTCTTTAAGAAACGGATTGTGGAAGGATATAGACTTTCACATTATAAGGCGCCTTCAAAAAACTCAAGAAGATGTATTATCTATGCAACCGCTTATTTAATTACACTATCGGGTGCTAAAAAATTACTTAACTACGCTTATCCAATAAGACTGCCTGCTGATTATCTGACGGGATTAATCCAAAAAACACGTGTTAACACCTATGGTATTGAACCACCATGTGTATTTAGAGGATTAAATAGTGACTCAGAGATAGACAAAATTGAACATCGATATGAATAAGCTAAAAGCCCTAAGGTTAAAAATGGGAAAATGGATACTCGATAAATCATCAAGATCCAACAATCCCCAAAGTGTAGAACATCCTAAGAGTTTCTTATTTTTGCGACAAGATGGGAAAATTGGCGATTATATCGTGAGTTCTTTTGTTTTTCGGGAGATAAAGAAATTTAATCCCTTGATAAAAATTGGTGTCATCTGCACGAAACAGAACGCTTATCTGTTTCAAAGAAACCATAACATTGATGAGATTTATCTTGTAAAGAAAAGAAACATTCTCGATTACATCAAGACGGCGCTATTTATTAGAAAAGAGAGATACGATGTTGTCATTGACCCTACCATCGTGCTTAGAAACCGAGACTTATTGCTATTGAGAATAATCAATGCCCGAAATTATATCGGCTATAGAAAAGCAGATTATAATATTTTTAATATAAATATTACTAAAGACGGCCATTTTTCAGAAATTTACAAAGAGGCTTTAGCTCAGTCAAACATCAGTCTAAGTGATGATCACTATGACGTTCCGCAAGATGACTTAATTAAAGAAGAAATTCTTCAGTTTATTACGGACAACAAGTTAAATAACTTTATTGCCATTAACTTCTATGGAAATGGCAAAAATAGAAAGTTTGATGAGACTCACATTGTAGATTATTTAACATATATTAGAGACTCTCATAAACATCAGTTAGTCTTACTTTCAACGCCTGATACTCATGAGCATTTAAGTAGAATCGCTAACCAATTTAATGATGTATTTGTTTATCCAAATCCTCACACAACGATCTATCATACAATTGAGTTAATTAGAAATTGCGCTCTACTTATTTCAGTTGATACATCAACTATTCATATTGCTTCTGGGTTAAATAAACCTATGATTTGTTTTTACTCGCAAGACAAAGAAAATTTTACGCATTGGCATCCTAATTCAAAGAATACATGCCATATTCTTCATTACCGTGATAATGTTAATGAGATCTCCCCGAGAGAAATAAAACCAGAGTGGCTAGATATTTAAAGATATAAACCACAAACTTTATCATTTACTAGACTATTTTTATGAACTCAAAAAAACACTTAGGTCATACAGCCCGTAAACGCTTTGGGCAAAACTTTTTACATGATACCTCTGTCATTCAAGGGATTGTGGCAGCGATTCATCCGCAACCGAATCAATTCTTAGTAGAAATTGGTCCTGGGCTTGGTGCATTAACGGAACCTGTTGGAGAGCTTGTCGATCATCTTACTGTAGTCGAGCTTGACCGAGACCTTGCTGAACGTTTACGTCACCATCCATTTTTACATCAAAAGCTAACCGTTATTGAAACGGATGCGATGCAATTTGATTTTAGTGAGCTTTATACAAAAGAAAATTTAGAGGAAAAAGGGCAAAAATTACGTGTATTTGGTAACTTGCCTTACAACATTTCTACCCCATTGATGTTCCACTTATTTAAGTATCATGATGTGATTCAAGATATGCACTTTATGCTGCAAAAAGAAGTGGTCAAACGCTTATGCGCAGGGCCTAATAGCAAAGCTTATGGTCGTTTAACCATTATGGCACAATATTTCTGCCAAGTGATGCCTGTACTTGAAGTACCACCTTCTGCCTTCAAACCTGCACCGAAAGTGGATTCAGCTGTTGTGCGTTTAATTCCTCATAAAGAATTGCCGCACCCTGTAAAAGATTTATATTGGCTGAACCGTGTTTGCTCCCAAGCATTCAATCAACGCCGTAAAACGCTGCGTAATGCGCTTTCAACATTATTTTCAGCCGAAAATCTGACCGCACTTGGTATTGATTTAAATGTACGTGCAGAAAATTTGGCTATCGCAGATTATGCGCATTTAGCGAACTGGCTAGCGGATAATCCACCAGCTGATTTAGATGGAGATAAATTTTTAGAGTTAAGTGAAGACTAATATGAATATCGCGTTTTCATCTGATAATAACTATGCACCATATTTAGCCGTTAGCATATTAAGTGTATTAAGAAATAATTCTAAATCTGAAATTTGTTTCTATATTTTGGATTTTGGTATTAATAATAGCAACAAAGAAATTATAGCTAATATTGTTTGCAATCATGGCAAAAGTATCAGGTTTATAAGCGTGGATAAAGATGAATTTGCTAACTTTCCTATTACAATAAATTATATTTCTTTAGCAACCTATGCCAGATTAAATATAACTCAATATATCCCTGATGTAGATAAGTTACTTTATATTGATGTTGATACTCTAACAAATGGCTCATTAGATGATTTATGGAATACTGATATCGAACAGTATTCACTTGCTGCATGTAAGGATTTCTTTATTGAAATTGAGCAAGCAGATTACAAGACTAAAATTGGCTTAGAAAATCATCATTATTTTAACGCCGGAGTGCTTCTTATCAATATGCGAAGATGGCGAGAATTGAATGTTCTAGAGATGAGTCTGGCTTGGTTAAATAAATATAAGGATATTATAAAGTATCAAGATCAAGATATCTTAAATGGTATTTTCAAAGACGATATTAAGTTTATAAATACAAGATTTAACTTCACGCCATCTGAATCTGGCTATATAAAATATCGAAAAGAACGAGAAATTCAATTTCCTGCAGTTATTTACCATTATCCTGGACCAGATAAGTTTTGGTCTAGCCGAAGTTCTCACTTAAAAGCTAATTTAGGGTATTCACTATTTAAGGAAATCTGCAATAGTTATCCCGCTTTTAATGCTGATTTTGATGTTGTTGACTTTAGAACAAAGGTAAAAAGATTCATTAGAGAAATAAAATATAAATTTGTCTATCACATCTTTTAATTTTCTAAAATAACAACCTACTTCATTGATGTTTAGCGTCTCATCACTTTGATTTTACGTGTAAATCACTTTTTACTAATAGGCTTAAGAGATTAAGCCTATATAAAGTATTTCATCAGCTTATCTACATAAAACGAACAATTTCTTTACCTTGCATTTCTTTCAGGCGTTGTTGTTCTTTCCATTTGTCTTTATTTAGCGCTCGTATAATATTTTCTTTTATCCGAGTCAAACGCTGTTTCAATGTTTTCTTGGTGTGCACTGCCGTATTTTTTTTACGATCTTGCTGCAAGTCACTTACCAATAAGCTATTCTCTTGATTTAACTGCAATTCTTGCACGCAAATGGCTGGGTTAAGTTGATAGACTTGATAGACACCGACATTAATCTGTTCATTAAACATGATCTCATCAATTGCTTTGATTTCCTCTATGGCGAGTTTTTCAAATAGATTAATGAGGTATTTCGCCGCGCCATTGGAAATAATATAACCTGCTGTACCAAAATGCTTTGATTTTAAAATATCAATGGTTCTTTTTTGGAAAGGTAAAATTTGTTGCTGATGTTCTAACTGAACAGGCATTAAAAAGGTTTCTAAACGCAAAACAAAAATCTCTTGAAAATTGAACCGCACTTTTAGCCATTCATCATTCGCAAGAAATTGTTCGGCATGCTCACCAAGCAGAATATCATCCTCAAAAATAGAAATATAATCTAAATTATCGTCAACACACTTTTTCCATAGCATGAAGTGACTCATCAAACATCCCTTCTCACCTGCCGTGAGCTTTGATGTAGCTTCAAGATTTGGAAGATAACGCTGTAAATGAGCGTCAAGTCGATCAGAAGGTGTGAATGCATCAAAAAATTCAAAGGGAATTTGTTTCTGACCGAATTGATCGATAATGTGATTTCGGCGTTTATCCGCCGTTGAAATACTAATCACTGCATTTTTATGTTCAATAGAATACATAGAAAAACATCATATCTGCCTTAAATTGCAGGCTATCTTACTATTTTAAAATCATGAAATGAATAGTATCTTCACAAAAAATCTATGCTAGAATTTATGACAAATCTTTAGCATAAAGACTGCTAGAACCTAATAACCATAACGGGAGCATTATAGAAAAAATGGCAACCTATTTCGTCGGTGATTTGCAAGGCTGTTATGATGAATTACAGCTTTTATTAGAGCATGTAGATTTCAATCCTACGCAAGATAAGCTTTATCTTGTGGGGGATCTTGTGGCACGTGGGGATAAATCACTTGAATGTCTTCGTTTTGTAAAATCCCTTGGCAAGGCAGCACAGACAGTGCTGGGTAATCATGATTTACATTTAATTGCGACTGCACTGGGTATTAAAAAAGTGAAACCACGTGATCGTGTTGATGCCATTTTTAATGCGCCCGATTTTGATGAACTGATTCATTGGTTACGCCATCAGCCATTACTTGTCCATAATAAAGAGTTAAATTTCCTGATGGCTCACGCAGGCATTTCCCCAGATTGGGATTTGGAAACTGCGAAATCTTGTGCGGCTGAAGTTGAACAGATTTTACAGCACGGCGATTTTCATTATCTCATTAAAAATATGTATTCTGAACAGCCTGATCGCTGGTCGCCAGATTTGCAGGGCTTAGCGCGTCATCGTTACATTATTAATGCTTTCACTCGAATGCGTTTTTGCTATTTAGATCATCGATTTGATTTTGCCTGTAAATCCCCTTTAAAAGATGCACCAGCTGAGCTCACGCCTTGGTTTAATTTAGATAATCCACTTTATAAACAAATTCCCATTGTCTTTGGACATTGGGCAAGTTTAGTAGACGAGCCTACTCCGCCAGGTATCTATGCCTTGGATACCGGTTGTGTATGGAATAATCGAATGACCCTGCTACGTTGGGAAGACAAACAGTTCTTCACACAAAGTGCGGTCAAAAATTACAGTGATTTTTAAGGAAACGCTATGCTATCGCTTACGGCTGAATCTTGCGAACTGTTCAATATTCCTTTCTACCAATTTGCCCAAATGAAAAAATTCTGTCCGGAAGATATTCCGGCAATTAAAGCCAATTACAAATTACATTGGGATAACTGGAAAGCGATTATTCAAGAAGTCGCAAAGCAACTTGGTATGCCTTTTGCGAAACCGCATATCGAAAGTTGGACCAATGGCTGGCAGGTTCGAGCACATTTCTTCGCTTATTTTAAATACGAGTTTAACCAAAATTCTGCAGCCATTTTTTCAGTGTTATTAAATCGTCGCCGACTAAGAGTATGTTTAGATTGGCATTGCTATCGTGCAGATCGCTCACAAATTAATGTTCAACAATATAATCAGTGGCTTGATCAATTTGATTTCAAACAATTTGCTGATTTTGATATTTGGCGAGAAGATGAAAGCGAATATGATGATTTTCGCCAAGTAAAGAGTATTTCTGAAAAAGATCTTTTCTTGCGTTCAGATGAGGATTTTTGGTGCATTGGGAAAAGCATTGAAAAAGCTGAACTTCATCAAATTGATCCCGTTTCATTTATCACAAAAACTATTCAACAGTTACAACCGCTTTACGATCGCTGCCATCAATAAAGTGCGGTCATTTCCATTAAATTTTTTCGCCTTTTTATTTGTTATGCTATCATTACATTAGTTTAACATTTTTAACAATTTTGCTTTTAGGAGTACTTTATGAAAAACGTCGTGATCGTTGGCGGTGGCGCCGGCGGCATAGAGTTAGCGACATTTTTAGGCGACAAATTAGGTCGCAAAAAACAGGCTAAAGTGACGCTTGTGGATCGCAATGCGACCCACTTGTGGAAACCCTTATTACATGAAATTGCTACGGGTGTGATGGATGATGGTACGGATTCTTTGAGCTATCGTGCACACGGGAAAAACCACCATTTTAGCTTTGAACAAGGTTCAATCACGCGAATTAATCGTGAACAGAAATATGTTGAACTTGCCCCTGTTTATGGGCAAGAAGGCGATATGCTCGTGGTTGCGCGTCGTATTCCTTATGATTACTTAGTGATTGCGATCGGTAGTAAATCAAACGATTTCAATACAAAAGGCGTCGCTGATAACTGTATTTTCTTGGACAGCTCTGATCAAGCGCTTCGCTTCCAACAAAGAATGTTGGAATTATTCCTTAAATTCTCTGAAAACCGCGCATTAGATGATATTGGTGAAGAAGAATTTAAACAGAAATTAGTGGATGAGAACAAAGTCAATATTGCCATTGTTGGCGGCGGTGCAACTGGTGTGGAATTAACTGCGGAGCTTTATCATGCCACTGAAGACTTATCTTCTTATGGTTACGGTAAAATTGATAATTCTTGCTTGCAAGTCACCTTAGTTGAAGCGGGTCCTCGATTATTGCCTGCTCTACCTGAAAATTTATCTGCAGCGGTATTAGATGAATTGCAAGAAATGGGGGCAAACGTGAAATTAAATACAATGATCACAGAAGCCCAACCAAACACACTTATCACCAAAGATGGCGAAGAAATCAAAGCTGATCTTATTGTATGGGCGGCAGGTGTTCGCACCTCAACGGTGACACAGCAATTCGATGGATTAGAGCTTAACCGTATCAATCAATTAGTGGTAAAAGATACCCTTCAAACTACGGTAGATGACAGTATTTTTGCCATTGGTGATTGTGCGGCATTAATGCAACCAAACGGTAAATTAGTCCCGCCAAGAGCACAAGCAGCACATCAGATGGCAAAAGCCTGTGCAAAAAATATCTTTGCGCTTTTTGAGCAAAAACCATTAAAAGCATTCAAATACAACGATAAAGGAACCTTGGTTTCTCTTTCAAGCTTTACCGCATTGGGCAGCATTTCAAATAAATTTGGGAAAAACCCACTGACTGTTCAAGGTAAGTTTGCGCAGTTTGCGTATGTGTCTTTATATCGTATGCACCAACATGCTTTGCATGGATGTATTAAGATTGGCTTGATTATTTTAGTGGATAAACTTAACCACTATTTAAAACCAAGATTGAAATTACATTAATACAAAAAGTGCGGTCAAATTTAGCCGCACTTTTTTATTTCTTAAAATAGTTGGTTGTTATGCTCATAAGCATAAAGCGTATTAAACATCAGCATGGCAACTGTCATTGGCCCTACTCCACCCGGCACTGGCGTAATATAAGCTGCTTTTTGTATCGCCACATCATATTCCACATCACCCACTAATTTACCATTGATACGGTTAATGCCTACATCAATGACTGTTGCCCCTTCTTTAATCCAATCACCTGGAATAAAACGAGGCTTGCCGACGGCTACCACTAAAACATCAGCCTGACGAATATGATGCTCTAAATTTTTGGTAAAACGGTGTGTTACCGTGACAGTAGCGCCTGCCAATAATAATTCAAGTGACATTGGACGCCCCACGATATTTGAAGCCCCAACGATCACGGCATGTTTACCATGTAAATCAATGTTTGTGGTTTCTAATAATTTCATCACACCATAAGGGGTGCACGCACGTAAGGTTGGAATACGTTGGCATAAACGCCCCACATTATAAGGGTGGAAACCATCCACATCTTTTTCAGGGCTAATGCGCTCAATCACTGATGTGCTATTAATTTGTTCAGGCAATGGAAGCTGGACTAGAATACCATCAATGGTTTCATCGGCATTTAATTGGTCAATCAGTTGTAGTAGTTCCGCCTCTGTCGTGGTTTCAGGTAAATCATAGGATTTCGAGATCATTCCAATCTCTTCGCAACTTTTACGTTTACTGCCCACATAGACTTGAGAAGCTGGATCGGCCCCCACCAAAATTACCGCAAGTCCAGGTGCACGTCTACCTTGAGCACGATAATGTTCAATGTTACTGGCAACATCAGATTTGATTTTTTTTGATAGTTCAGTACCTGAAATAATTTGGGCGGTCATGTGTTTTTCCTCAAGGTGGAATTAAGTAAACGTTTGCTATTTTAACTGACAACGCCTTATTTTACAAAGACAACAAAAGAGCGGTTAAAAAAACTGGAATAATTTTGAGCAGTTGAAAGAGGAATCTAAAAAATTAATTGACTGAAAAGAAAAGCTCACTATAATTGTGCTCAATCGTCGGCGAGTAGCGCAGCTTGGTAGCGCAACTGGTTTGGGACCAGTGGGTCGTAGGT